>NZ_WBKM01000323.1 GCF_015714725.1 Nostoc sp. WHI | reverse complement strand
AATATTAGGGAATGGGGGAGTGGGAAATAATAATTAATTATTCGCTTGTTCCCCCTACTCCCTACTCCCTACTCCCTACTCCCCAATTAAGAATGTAACTTGACTTGTTCTGCTGATTTTTTTTCACCCTTAGAATTCCAACTGCGACGTGCAGCTTCCACAAATTGACTGACACGGATTGGATCAATTGGTTGCTCTATCCGTCCGTGACGTTTCAGCGAACTAGAAACTATTACACCATCTGCTGCTTGTATTAATGTATCAATATTTTCCCAATTGGCCCCACTACCGATGAACACTGGCGTGCCATCTGCTGCACCACAAGCTAGTTCCAAATCTTCTAAGTTAGGAGGGCTACCAGTAGCCCAACCAGACAAAATCACCCCGTCCGCTAAACCCCTTTCAATGGTGTCTTTGACGGCGACTGTGAGATTTTGATAACTCAAAGGACGGGCGTGTTTCACCAACACATCGGCTAGGATTTTAACATCAGATCCCAACTCCCGTCGATAGCGGAGTAATTGATGGGCTTCTCCCTCAATTAATCCCTGATCGGTTGCCATCACCCCTGTGAGGATGTTGACGCGGATGAATTGTGCCTGTAAACAGCTAGCGATCGCCATTGCACTTTTGGCATCGTTTCGCAAAACGTTTAAGCCTACAGGCAACGTCACTAAATTCTGTATCCGTTGCACCACAATGGTCATAGCACTCACAACCACTGGATCGACTTGGTTTTTAGTAAACGGCGCGTCGAAAAAATTTTCCACAATCATCCCGTCAACCCCTCCGCTTGCCAGGGCCGCAGCTTCTTGTTCGGCGCGGTCAATTACCGCTTTTAGGCTACCTCCCCAACGAGGTGAGGTAGGCAGTGGTAGCAGGTGAACCACGCCAATAATCGGTGAGCGAGTTTTAAATAGCTGATATAAATCCACGTCTTTAATCTGCCTCGCAAAGTCCAGAGTCCAGAATTTTTTGACTATTGAACGTCAGTTCAACGCCACTTCCCTTAAGGTTAAGAACCTCCCTTCTCCTGGCAAAGACGCTACACGTAGCTTGCTTACCCGTAGGAATACGGGTGACGCAGTTCTTCATGGGGAAAACCCCCTCTTCTGTGGACTGCCTTGCCGCGCGTGACTGGCTCCTCTTGACCCTTGACTCTTGACTTTTCATTAATTAGTCAAATGTGTTTTATGATAGTCGTTTTACTGCCTCCTTCCTCAAATGGAAATTGGCGTGAAACCTCTCATAAGATATGTTAAGATAAAATCTGGCTACAAGAGGAGTTTGCCACTCACTAGACGCAAGGCAGCTTTCCGTGGTTTAGATGTCTTGTGCACGCACAGTCGTAGCACCAGTAAATCGCTAGGGTAGCATTACTGCTTTATAGGCGTAGTCGCTTTCGTCGATTTCCCTGAGGGTAGCGACTTCTCACAACAAGCCCTTTGGGCGGCTCCCCGATGGGTAGGTTAACAACGTACACGCTGTGGTAATGTAAAATACCAATAGGCAATTGTTAAAAAAGATTAAAAGTGTCAAATGAACCCAAAGACACTTCAATTTACACTGTGGAACAGATTGATAAAAATATCATAACATGACCTCTATTTTTATTATTGATAGGGTCATAACTCAATGCACAGTTGCTAACAGTGGGAGTATGCCACTGTGATGTTCTCACGAGGATGCTGATAGCAAAAAAGCGAAGTTAGCGCCGGAATGTTTGACTACAAGAAAAAAATGAAGATTTTTTCAAAATATGGGTGACAAGCCAACAATTGCATTTTCTCACCTGGGCTGCGAGAAAAACCGAATTGATACAGAACACATGCTGGGAATGCTCGTAGAAGCAGGCTACGGTGTAGATACAAATGAAGAGTTAGCAGATTACGTTATTGTTAATACCTGTAGTTTTATTGAAGCAGCAAGACTTGAATCTGTCAGAACTTTGGTAGAACTGGCAGAGGCAAACAAGAAAATCGTAATCACTGGCTGTATGGCGCAACACTTCCAAGAACAACTTTTGGAGGAGTTGCCGGAAGCAGTAGCCGTTGTGGGCACAGGCGATTATCACAAAATTGTAAATGTAATTGAGCGTGTAGAACAAGGTGAGCGGGTCAAAGAGGTTAGTATTGAGCCAACCTACATTGCCGACGAAACTACACCGCGCTATCGCACGACAACCGAGGGCGTAGCTTACCTGCGGGTTGCGGAAGGATGTGATTATCGTTGTGCATTTTGTATAATTCCTCATCTTCGGGGAAATCAGCGATCGCGTACTATTGAATCAATCGTCGCGGAAGCCGAGCAGTTAGTTAGTCAAGGGGTAAAGGAAATTATCTTAATTTCCCAAATCACCACTAATTACGGTCTGGATATTTACGGTCAGCCAAAATTAGCCGAATTACTTCGCGCTTTGGGGAAAGTAGATGTACCGTGGATCAGAATGCACTACGCTTATCCCACGGGACTGACCCCAGATGTGATAGCGGCGATCCAAGAAACACCCAACGTCTTGCCTTATCTGGATTTGCCCTTGCAACATTCTCATCCAGATATTCTCCGCGCCATGAACCGTCCCTGGCAAGGACGTGTAAATGATGGGATTATAGATCGCATCAAAACGGCGCTACCAACAGCCGTACTGCGGACAACATTTATTGTTGGTTTCCCAGGAGAAACAAGCGAGCATCTTGAGCATCTACTAGAGTTTGTCCAACGGCATGAATTCGACCATGTTGGTGTGTTTACCTTTTCGTCCGAGGAAGGAACCCCCGCCTACAAGCTACCAAATCAGTTGCCCCAATTGGTGATGGACGAGCGTCGATACCAACTGATGGAACTCCAGCAACCGATTTCTCAAAAGAAAAATCAACAGGAAGTCGGCAAAATCGTTGATGTCCTGATTGAGCAAGAAAATCCTGAAAGTGGTGAATTAATCGGTCGTTCAGGTAGATTTTCCCCAGAGGTTGATGGTCTGGTATATGTCAAAGGTCAGGCAAAGTTAGGAACCATCGTGCCAATAGCGATCCACCACGCTGATACATACGACCTCTATGGTCAAGTAGTCAATAACTAAGTCGTCATTTGTACTTTGTCAAATGGCCAATAACCAATGACTAATGGCTAATCTAAAAATCCCTACATAAAATTTAGGAGAATTAATGACTCTTTCATTTCAAGAATTAGGCATTTCCCAACAACGTGTCGAAAAACTAGAAAAAATCGGTTTTACCGAACCGACTAATATTCAAGTGCAAGCAATTCCCCAATTGCTAGACGGTCGTGATGTGGTTGGTCAATCTCAAACTGGAACAGGCAAAACGGCAGCATTTTCACTGCCAATTTTAGAGCGGCTGGATATTAATCAAAAAGCCGTGCAAGCCATAGTTTTAACACCAACTCGTGAATTAGCAATGCAAGTTCACGATGCGATCGCTCAGTTCATCGGCGATGAAGGATTGCGGGTGTTAGCAATCTACGGTGGTCAATCAATTGACCGCCAAATGTTACAACTCAAACGTGGGGTTCACATGGTCGTGGGCACCCCAGGAAGGGTGATCGACTTGCTGGATCGCGGCTGTTTAAAGCTCGATCAAGTGAAGTGGTTTGTGTTGGATGAAGCCGATGAAATGTTGAGTATGGGCTTTATTGATGATGTGGTGAAAATCCTCTCTCAAGCGCCCGTAGATCGTCAAACAGCTTTATTCTCAGCAACAATGCCACCATCGATTCGGATGTTGGTGAACAAGTTTTTGCGATCGCCTGCAACTGTCACCGTTGAGCAGCCAAAAGCCGCTCCCAACAAGATTAATCAGGTAGCTTATTTGATCCCCCGCCACTGGACAAAAGCCAAAGCTTTACAGCCAATTCTGGAAATGGAAGATCCAGAAACAGCTTTAATCTTTGTCCGCACCAGACGCACAGCCGCAGAACTTACCAGTCAGTTGCAATCTGCTGGTCACAGTGTCGATGAATACCACGGTGACTTGTCGCAACAAGCGCGGGAAAGGTTATTAGTCCGGTTCCGTAACCGTCAAGTGCGTTGGGTAGTAGCAACTGATATTGCAGCCCGAGGCTTAGATGTCGATCAACTCTCCCATGTGATCAACTACGACTTACCCGATAGTGTAGAAACCTACGTCCATCGTATTGGTCGGACTGGTCGTGCTGGTAAAGAAGGAACAGCAATTTCTTTAGTACAGCCATTTGAGCGGCGCAAGCAGCAAACATTTGAACGTCATAACCGCCAAAGTTGGCAAGTGCTGACGATTCCCACACGCGCCCAGATTGAAGCAAAACACATTCTGAAATTGCAAGAACTGGTGCGAGAAGCTTTGACAGGTGAGCGCTTGGCTTCATTCTTGCCAATTGTTAGCGAACTGATTGAAGAATACGATGCTCAGGCGATCGCCGCAGCTGCACTGCAAATCGCTTACGATGAAACTCGTCCCGCTTGGTTGAACTCAGACGTGGAAATTCCCCAAGAAGAATCTTCCGCTCCCAAACCCAGAGTGGGCAAGCGTCGTGAAGCTTCCAGCGATCGCCCTCGTGCTGCGTGGAAATCAGATAGCAGCACTGGGGAAGAGCAAAGAAATGCTTCTCCCAAGCCCAAACTGCGGACAAGCGATCGTGAATCTTCTGCATCCCCTGCATCCCCTAGTAAAAAGCTAGGTTCACCTACAGCTAGGGAATGAGCTTCTTAGTCAATAATTAGAAGTTAATCAATTTGGGATTTTAGACTTCGGCGTAAGCGCTACTTCGACATGGCTCAGTACAAGTCAGTCGAACGCTTTTTCCTTCAATCCAAAATTCCAAATCTAAAATCGGTAGAGTTGAGAGTTAATAGTCAATATTTTGACTTTGGCTCTTGACTTTTTGATTTTTTGGCTAACTTCTTCTATCAGTTTGTCGAAACATGGATAAAGATACATTCTTCGTGGTCTTATGTTCACTATCCCAGACTTAGAACAATTACAAGCAGAGCATCCAGAATGGCAGATGGAGCTGGTAGACGGAAATATAATTGTTATGGAGCCATCAGATTATGAGTCAGAGGAAATAGGTGCTGAGTTTGCACGACAGATGGGTAATTGGGTACGCCCACAGAGGCTAGGACGGGTAACTGGTTCTAGCGCTGGTTTTATTTTGCCTACATTAGAAACTGAAAACGGCAAAGAAGCTGATCACGAAAAACGAAATCTCCGCGCTCCCGATGTATCTTTTGTTCGTGCTGATAAACTAAAAAAAAGTAAGCGCGACTTTGTGGAACTGGTGCCTGATTTGATGGTAGAGATAAAATCTAAGTCAGACCGGATAAAACCACTGGTAGAAAAAATTCAGCTATTCCTACAACTTGGATCTACAGTTGGTATCTTGATTGATCCTGACAAATTGACGCTTACAGTTTATCGGCTCAACCAAGAACCAATAGTTTTGCAAGACAACGACAAACTGACACTACCAGACTTACTACCAGGTTGGGAGCTAGTAGTGTCAGAAATTTGGCCGCCTGTGTTTGAGTAGTTTAGAGATACTACAGCCAAGGACGACTAACTTGTTCTAATTCTCCAATTTCATCGTCGCTCAATCTCCAGCCCAAAGCACCAGCATTCTGCCGTACTTGTTCGGCATTCTTCACCCCAGCAATAGGAATAACGTTCCCCTGAGCAATTAACCAGTTTAGAGCAACTTGGGCAGGGGTGCGATCGTATTTCTCCCCGAAGTTGCGTAGTAAAGATATGACTGGAGCAATTTTTTGCAGACCTTCTTTCTTAAACCGCGAGTCTATTTTCCTCCCACCAGTAGGGGTTTCAGGACTATCAATAGTGTACTTGCCAGTGAGTAATCCTTGTGCTAAAGGACTATAAGCCAAAATAGTCACACCCAAATCACGGGCAGTTGTGATAATATGTTGGCTTTCAATTTGGCGACTAAGTAAAGAATAGCGTACTTGGTTCACAGCCAAAGGCACTCCACGGGCTGCTAATATTTGATGTGCGTCTCGCATTTGCTCTGCTGAGTAATTACTTACACCCACTGCGGCAATTCTGCCAAGCTTCACTTCATCCGCTAGGGCATTCATCAAAGTTTTTTGACTTAAAAGGAAGGCAAAAGGCCAATGCACTTGGTACAGGGCGATTCGTTCTAATTGCAGGCGTTTGAGGCTGTCTGTTAAAGCATCAGAGACAGATTGGGCTGTAAATCGCCACGGTAGAGGGCCAAATTTTGTGGCGATTTGTACAGGTTGTTGTGTCTGTTGCAGAAATTGTCCCAAAAATTGTTCACTTTTTCCCATTCCGTAGACTTCGGCAGTATCAAAGAAGGTAACACCAGCTTCTAAGGCTGCTGTAAAGGCTTCTTGTAACTGTTCTGGGCCATAGCCGTTGCCATAATTCCAAAAGAGTTTATCACCCCAAGCCCAAGTGCCTATGCACAAGGGTGTAACTGCTGGGCCATTTTGCCCCAATGTGATTGTTTCCACGGTTGCAAAATTTAATTTATTTATATTTCTTTACTTTTATAGTGTATCGAAATGATTGATGCAATATCTTCACAGTGCTTAGGCGTAGTCCGCACTTCTCTACGAGACGCTGCACTTCGGCAAGGCTCAGTGACCACGCCAACGACAAAGCTAACTCGGCTACGCTCGGCACAAGTCAGTGACCATCGTACACATCGCGGCTTACATAAAGATTTACAAATTACACTTGACAATACAAGTACTCTCAGAATTAAGGGAGGTTATTAGCCTCCCTTTGATGATAGTTGAGTGTATTTACTTATATTTATGAATTAGATGATTTCTCTTGTTTGGCTTTTTTGATTAATTCCACGTAGACATTAATCTCACTAATTTCTAAATCATGCTCAACTCTGGTTACTTTCCATTTCTCCTTTTTTAGGTAAACTTCCTCTCCTATTCTGGGAACAAATTGGAGATCATAGAACTTTTTTAGAAAATCTTTTTGATTTTCTTCCCATAATATTACTTTGACTACTTCTTTACTCATTGGTAATCCCTTTGTTGTTCCTAAATGAAAGTCAGTAGTTTGATGACATACATAAGGCAAGTCTATCTTACTAATTCAATGGAATAACGTAGTTGAAACCACATTCTTCACATTGATCGCAAGACTGCGAATAGGAGATTGGACACCATAGCTCAAACTGACAATGTTTCATTCAAACAGCACTGGTAGAGCGGTTAGAACCTCACCAAACAACGCTGGTAAATTACTAAAACCCGCTTTGCATTCCTGATGGTAGTCATCTTGGATAAAAACCAAGGCAATGAGGGGGCCTGCATCTAGGCTGTTGACTTTGGCTATTTTTTGGGGAATTATCGAAAAACTATTTGTGCTGGTTTTTGCTTGTGTGAAAGCGCCCGCTACAGCCATCTTTATGCCAAAATAAAAAACACAATTTCTGCATGAAGTCTTGTGGGCTAAAGGGTACAGAGTCAACACCCTAGCCTGCATCCAAAAGGAGACGCTTCATTCTTGTATCAAATAATCTTCATTAACTGAAGCGTCCGTAGGAGCATTTTCTACGATTCCTGCCAGCGATAGTAACCTTGAACCATTTTTGGGGCGCAACTTTTCTGCCAGGGCTGCCTGTACAACACTTGATGGGTTTTGCTCTGGGTGATCTTTTAAGTATTGGTCAAGTTGTGCCCACAACTCATCAGGAATATAAAGTGTCCGTTTCATTTTATGAGCTTTTGGAGGTACAACACTAGTTGTACTCTCATTGTAGTTGCTGGAGTTCCTGCTTAATGTTGTGATAAATTTTTGTTCAAGCTTTTTCACTTTTATAGTGCGATCGTCATAGGCAAGACTGCGAATAAGGCATTGGGCATTAAGGATTTGACGCGTCAGTTTTGAGAATTCTAACAAGTCAAAAGTAAGAAACGCTTGTGGTATCAAAGCTGAAAAAGCCATACCACAAGCGTTTATTGAGTAAATATCATGTACTTGTGCTACTCAGTATTGCCTTCAGGTGGTTCTTTAGGCTTTTAATAGATTCTGTCGATTCCTTGGTTTCCAACTATCAAGAATTTCTCGAATAGACACTAATTCGTTAAGATATTCACTCACTTTGATTCTTTGACTTTCGAGAGTATCAATAACCTCAGAAGCTTCTACTTCCCTTGTTGCCCGTTGCTTAAGTAAAGAATCAAATTCATCTTGAAACCTATTGATATAGTCATTGATTTGCTTTTCGCCTTTACGAAAATCATCTGATACTTGTTGTTCAATAACACGCTGAAGCAATTTTAGATTTCTCTCTACTTGTGAGTCAATTTTTTGCTGAATTCCTTGAGAAATAAGTCGTAAATCAATTTCATAGTAAGATAGTGTTTCCTGATACGAACCATCTACTTCATAGACTTTATCTGATTTACAGCAGAGGCTATTCGTCCTTGATTCTTTCTTAGTTCTAGTAAATACTTCTTGCTGATGTTGAATTTTAGCATCAATCCCAGAAAATTCAAAGTCATAAAATTGAATTGGATTATTACTTATTTCTACTTGCAAATCATTTTTAATAGACTCAGATAGTTCATCAGAAATAGCCTGTATTTCTCGTTTAGTTTTTTGAACTAAATCTTCACGAATTATTGTTGCCTCTCTAACTAATCTGTCCTGAGTATCTAACCAAAAACTTTGTATTACAGGAGTGCAGTACTCATTAATGGTTTTACCGATTTTCTCAGCATCGTTTTTGTTTTTGACCTTGATTTTATAGGGATCAGAACTGGAAGAGTCTTCAAGTAAAGAACTGAATTTATCCCACATATATGTGAAAAGATTTTGATTATTTTTGTTTTTTGAAACCTTTTTAGATTGATTTTCAGCCACTTTATCAATTTCTGATGCTATGCGTTTATTGGCAGTTTCGGCAAATTCATTAATCCCTTGGCTGAACGTACTAATTAATAGTTTCTTTTGTGCTTCTAGAGACTTTTTTACGGTAGTTACCTGATTTTTCGCTGAATCAGAATGTTTTTTGTACTCTTCTACTTTTTGTAGCAGTTCCTCAAATTCTAACTGCCAGCCTCGGATATCTGTAATAAATGTCTCATCAATAGCTTTGGCTGCTTTGTTCAATTCATCTAAAACATCACTCAATAAATTCCATCCTGAATTTTGAGTAATAGTTTGAATTACTGTCTCTTGAATTTTCGGAATACCACTATCATTTAAAGCTTGTGGTGCAATTTCTTCTGGTAAGGGAATGATACGCCTTCCTCTTTCATCTCTTTGGGCATATCTAGCACTAAAAAAATCTTCAAAGTCTTTAATATGACTATCAGTTGCCTTACCTTGTTGAATAAGTTTGGATAACAATCCTTGCAATCCACTAACTGAATAAATTATTGGTTCTGGTATACCAAATTCAACTAAATTTATTCTTAAAGAGTCTATAACATCTGCAATAGGTCTATCTCTGTCTGCTTTTCTATCTACTTTATTAAGAACAAAGTAAAGCTTACCTGTATTCTCTGCTAAAAATTCCTTACGCTGCTCAATTAAGTCTTTAAGCAATTCTGAGTTTATGTTGTCTCTAAATGCTGTGTAATCCAGAATGAATAATATGGTGTCACAGGTTCGGAGAGCTTCTAAGGCAGTCTGCTTTAAAGAAGTTGTGTTAAACGAGACAGACTCCCACTCATTGGGGCCAGGAGTATCAACTAATGTGAAACCTGCCAGTGATGGCATTGTACTAATCGCTTCAATTGGATGCTCTAATTCAAAGCGTGTAGTATTGTCTTGATTATTTTTAGCTCGAATCTCATGGGTACGCTCTATAAATCTTTGTTGAATTTCTCTTGCTTCACCTTCTATTAAAACTATAGGTTCTCGTTTACCTGCTTGATATTCTAAAAGTCTGGGTGTTTGTTCAGCATCAATTGGACGGATATCTGTGCGACAAACTGTACAAGCTTCTGATTCACTTGCTAAGACATCTGCACCAATTATGGCATTCAAAAAGGTACTCTTACCTGCTTTCATTGCTGCAATCACAGCAACCTGATATTTTTGTTCTGCTAAGGCTTTTAAAGCTTTGGTAATATTATCTTCAACGCTCTGTAATCCTTGGGTACTATCTCCTTCTTTGAACCTTCCAGCCCGAAGTTCTTTTAAGTACTTTAAGAGTTGATCACCAGTATAACGAATTCTGTTATAGGTTTTTTGAAATTCTTGTTCAGACATATTTTCAGGTTCTAATTTCATTGTAATTCCCTTCTTATTTAATTCGTTTTCTCTTGGCAATGGTTTTCTCGTCGATTCTTCATTGTTTATATTTGATGGATTTGAAAAATCTTCTGACTCCCAAATCATTTTGCGTTGAACAGCATCAATAAGATTGCGTACATAATAGTCACTGGGGACAAAAATTAACTCTTCATTTATTTTGCAGAGAACATTATTTGTAAGTTCTACTGCGTTGACAAATTCCTTTAAAGCAGCTTCTGTTGGATCTCTATCAATATCCAACATCAGATAAATCAGACTATGGTGTAATCTAACTGCTAAACGCAAACAGTCTTTTTCTACTTCATCTAAAGCGTGCTGGTGAGTTAAATCACGAATCTGCTCTTTGCTTTTACCAGCTAGTTCATGGTATTTATGCTCCAAGTTTGTATATTTATCAGCTAGTTCATTTGCAACAGTCCTATGATGTTTTGCAGCTTGTCTATCACTTTCCCCAATAGCGTGAGTAGTAAAAGCACCAACAACTGCTCCAACAGCTAATCCCAGAGCGCCGAAGATAAAAGGAAGCATAAAAACTATGTAATCCTCTAAAATTTAATTCCTATTGTTCTGTGAGAATATGAGGCACTTGAGAACCAGCAAGCAATTTACTATCTGCTGATGTTAATCCTAGAGACTGAGCAATAGCGACTGATTCACGTAAACGTTGCATAGCCCCTTCTATCCCCGGTGCAATTGGGCGATTTGTAATTTCTTGATTAATTGCTTCTGCTTGGGCCAAAAACTCTAGATTTTTCTGGTGTTCATAAATCAGTTCGTTCTCAATTGCTTGTAATCTTTCTAATTCTTGTTGAGTTAAAGATTTATAATAGATTTTCACCGTTTGTTTATGATCATCGAGGATTTTGAAAAACTCGTAAACCATACCCGCAGTTCCAACAACAGCTAAAAGTGGTGCTGCTGCGGTTAAAGCGATCGCAATTGGTGGACAAGCAGCTGCTACTGTTGTGGTTACAAACGCTGTCACACCCCCAACTGTGCCGCCTTTTACAGTATCTTTCAATGTTTGTATAGCGGCTTCTTGTGCAGAAATTTCACCCCGAACTACCCGCAGCGCGTTTGTTAGTAACGAAAATGGTGCTGCTGTCGCTACACCAATGGCTGCTCCCAGGGGCGCGGCTTTAACACCTGCTTTGACTGCACCTGTTAAGTTGTCAAAATGCCATTTAGCATCTAGTCTTATTTGCTCCTGCGAAGTCATAGGTTTATCGCCACGGGCTAAATTATCTTTGGCGTTTTCCCACTTGATATTTTGAGGATCATTTGAGCCACCTTGACTATGTGGTTTGATGTGACTAGCGTGCTTATCTGATAGATATTTTTGGGTATTAACATCAGTAGATTTGCCATCAATCCCTGCTCTTTGAGATGGAGGGATTTTATCTAACATTTCTTGGGCTTGCACTCTAGTTCTTATCGGATCACCAGGTCGAATCCCACCTTTATATAATCTACGGGCTGCACTTAAGGATAAATCCTGTAATTGGGCGTGTTGAACGTTAATGTTGGCAGCTGCGTTAAAAGCGGAATTATGCTCTTGTTCGTTAGACATGGATGAACAAATATTGTTGTGATGTATAAAATTTCTTTGCTTCATACCAAAGCATGGTATGAGCTTCTTTTATAGTTCCCATTTTGGCATCAGATGCGATCGCCTCCAATGAAGTCATGAGCATCTTAATCTTTCATATTTTGGCGCGATCGCTCTGGAGACCATAAGAGGGCAATTGAAGATTTAAATCAACCTCTCTCACCAGTTATTTCACGAAAATCTGACAACAGACATTAAATGTCGATTCTATGTGCTTGACTGTGTGGCGATTTGGACAGCTTCTATATCAACATTGAGGTGTTGAGCAATCTGTTCCACACTCATCCCTGTTTTTAGCAACAGAGGCACGGTAAGTTTCAGCATTTCAGCTTCCCGTTCTTCTCGACCTTCTTCTCGACCCTCTTCTCGACCTTCTTCTCGACCCTCGGCTTTCGCTTCCTGATAAACCCTTGTTTGCTCCAAAGTTAGTCCTAGCATAGCTTCAACTTCCTCATTCTATGTGCCTGACTGTGCGGCAAGCTGGACAGCTTCTATATCAACATTAAGATGTTGAGCAATCTGTTCCACACTCATCCCTGTTTTTAGCAACAGAGGCACGGTAAGTTTCAGCATTTCAGCTTCCCGTTCTTCTCGACCTTCTTCTCGACCTTCTTCTCGACCCTCTTCTCGACCTTCTTCTCGACCTTCTTCTCGCCCCTCGGCTTTCGCTTCCTGATAAACCCTTGTTTGCTCCAAAGTTAGTCCTAGCATAGTTTCAACTTCCTCTCTACTCAAGGTCGAAAACTTATAAACGGCAATTGTGGTTATGATGTCTAGTATTTCGTTTTTCGGCAGTGTGTCCGTTGACTCTAATTTTACCCGCTCAATCAATTGCTTTGCTTGCTCCGCCATCACTTCATCCGATGCTAAAGTCAACTGCATCAAGTTAATGCCTATTGGTTGCTGATTAGTCGCGCCTAACTCATCTAAATAGATTCGCTGTACTTGGTCGCTGTTGAGAAATATTCGATGAGTTCTTTGATCGCTTGGTTCCAAAGAGCGTGATGAAAAAATTACCACACAGAACCAGTCATCGTACTTAGAACGATTCCGGTTCAAGTACATCAGCGACTCGGTAAAAAACCGATGGTAGAGGGCTTCATCTCTTTGGAATTGAACTTCAGCAAAAAAGATCACCCTGGATGTTGCATCCTCTGGAGGTAAAAACACACCATCAAGGCGAAAAGCGGTTTCTTTGACTTCAACTGATTCAAATCGATAGTTTTGCCCTTGAAGAGGAGGATGATCAACCAGTTCAAAGAGTAACCCAGGAAAGCGCTTAAAAATTTGATAGTAAATTGAATCTCGTTTCACTACTTCATCCTAAAATTCTCTCGTTATGCTTAGGCGTAGCCCGTACTTCGACAAGCTCAGTGACCATCGTAGACATCGCGGATTACAAGCCCTAAAAATTAATCCTAACTTGGCTCAAGCCTACGCTAATGGAGGTGTTGACAGTGCTAACTGCAAAATAACTGTGATACCTTCTCTACGAGACGCTACGCGAACACAACTTCCACTTTTCATTCGCTGATTTCAAGCGGGTAGGGTTTATCTTTATTTAAAGACAGAGAAATTAAATCCTATAAACTATACGAAAAAGTAGCTATGGCAAGCGGTGAAGTATTTGATACCAAAACAAAATCCTTATCTGTGCCAAGGGTAAACCTGCTGACCATGTTCCGGCTGGGTTTATTTCAAATGGGGTTAAGCATGATGTCCATTTTGACTCTGGGGGTACTCAACAGAGTCATGATTCAAGAAATAGCAATTCCGGCGACGCTGGTATCAGTAGTTCTAGCACTGCCCTTATTTGTTGCTCCTTCCCGTATCTGGTTCGGACAGATTTCCGATGCCAAACCGTTATGGGGATACCACCGCACAGCTTATGTTTGGGTGGGAGCGGCAATATTTGCGATCGCAGCATTTTTAGCTGTACAAGTAATGTGGCAACTCAATAATGCTGCAAATAGTGCAGGTGGTTGGGCATGGACAACCCAAACAATCGGCTGGACAGCGCTTTTGTCCCTAATCTTCGCCATATACGGTCTAGGAATTTGTGCTAGCGGCACTGCTTTTGCTGCTTTATTGGTGGATATATCTGAAGAAGATAACCGTTCCAAAGTGGTAGGTGTGGTTTGGTCAATGCTAATGGTGGGAATTATTGTCGGGGCGATTATCAGTGCCAGTTTGCTGAAGCAATTAACGCCAGATGCAACAGTAGAAACCTTACAGGCGGCGGTCAATAGGCTGTTTCTCGTCGTCCCAACAATTGTATTTGGGCTAGCGATCGCAGCAACGTTTGGCGTAGAAAAAAAATACTCTCAATACTTAAGCCGTTCCACAGTGGTAAGCCGGGAAGACAGCATTACTCTGGGCAATGCTTGGAAAATCTTGACAGCTAGCCCACAAACAGGTTTGTTTTTCACCTTTTTAGTGGTGATGACTGTCAGCTTGTTTATGCAAGACCCGATTTTGGAACCTTATGCGGGTCAAGTGTTTAAAATGCCCTTAGCAGAAAGTACCAAATTAAATGTTTTTTACGGAATTGGTATACTAATTGCCTACGGCGTTACTGGCTTTTTCATAGTGCCGCGTTTGGGTAAGCGGAGAACTGCCCGTCTAGGCTGTATGTTGGTAGCATTCTGTGCAATATTGCTAGGTATATCAGGATTCACAGCTAATGCAGCTGTTCTCAAACTAGCTTTGGTTTTGTTTGGTTTAGCCACAGGTTTCTTAACTACGGCAGCAATTAGCTTGATGTTAGACCTCACAATTGCCGAAAGTGCAGGTACGTTTATTGGTGCATGGGGATTAGCGCAGTCCATTTCTAGAGGACTGGCGGTGGTAATCGGAGGTACAGTTTTGGATATTGGACGCAAGCTACTACCTAGCCTAGAGTTAGCTTATGGACTGGTATTTGCTCTAGAAGCCGTGGGAATGGTGGTGTCGATTTGGTTTCTGAATCGGGTGAATGTAGCGGAATTTCAAACAAGTACAAAGCTTGCGATCGCTTCTGTTTTAGAAAGCGATTTAGATTAAACTGTATAGGGCATGGGGCATGGGACAAATGACTAATGACTAATGACTAATGAATGATTTTTGGACAACAATTCTTGATTTTGCCCAAACTACCACTACTAGAGTGGGAAAGCAGCTAATGCAAGATTTTGGGCAAGTACAGGCTTCACAAAAAGCTGATGGTAGTTTGGTGACGCAAGCCGATAAATGGGCAGATCAGGAAATTCGGGATGCGATCGCTTCTAATTTCTCTGGTTACGGCATTTTGACCGAAGAGAGCGATCAGTCTTTTCCGGGTACTGAATGGTGCTGGGTAATTGACCCTCTGGACGGTACAACCAACTTCACACGCGGCATTCCCATCTGGACAATATCTCTGGGTTTACTGTATCAAGGCACACCCGTGTTTGGCTATGTTTACGCACCACCATTGAATCAAGCTTTTCATGGTTCCTGGGCAGGTTCATCTGGTTTAACAGTTCCAACAGGCGCATTTCTGAATCATCACCCAATCCACACCAGTGTTGATAGTCCCAGCAATAATCACTTTTTTAACGTCTGTTCCCGCAGCACCGCAATTATCCAAAAAGGCTTTCCCTGTAAAATTCGGATGCTGGGTGTGGCTAGCTATAACTTTTTGATGGTTGCGACTGGGGCGACACTAGGGGGTATTGAGGCGACACCAAAAGTTTGGGACTTGGCGGGGGCTTGGGTAATTGTCCAAGCGGCTGGCGGTGTTTGGCGATCGCTCAAGTCAGAACCGTTTCCGTTATCATCAGGAGAAGATTATAGCGATCGCTCTTTTCCCACCCTTGTTGTCAGTCGTCCCGAATTAGTTTCGGTATTTCAACCTTTTCTCGAAGGCATAAAAATTTAATTTGCCGCTCATCTGCCTGAAAACGTTATTTTGTCACCAGCCTAATAGACAACGACATACCTATATCAATACTTAGCAAAACCCAGTCAAACAAAGAATTTAGTGTAAATCAAGCTGGTAATAATCCTGATTTAAGTGCAAGACCAGTATACTTATTAATTCAAGTAGTGTTGTAGCTTACATCACACTGGTTAATTTAGTATAAACAATTTTATGTTGTCTAATCTAGATTTAATTCGAGAGTTTGTGCAAAACTCTACCCAGAAAAAAGACATTTTTTTGTCAAATCCTGCTTTGACAGCCCACACAGTATATAAAACTAATCAACTGATAGCAAAATCTGAAGGGGTGATTGCGATCGCCCCAATATCTGACACACTATCTAAATTCTCGATTTCTCCAAAATCATCCCAGTGGGAATTTATAAATCAGGTATTAGCAGAATCTAGTTATATCCTCAAAGGAGAAGTAGATAGTCGAGGTTTCTATGAGTATCAATACTGCGAAATTCCCAAAGGCTATCAAATGCACTGTACTAAATCTGTGCTTCTATGGCGAGCTTGGTGGAAATATCGCAAGTATACTTCAAAACTAGGGATTCCGTTGGAACTTCTGATTAGAAGACGAGATTCATGGTATCCAATCCGAGATTTAATTATTAGCGACGGACTTCTTTATATCAAAACATTAGGAAGTGAGATAGCACTTGACTCAGGTGATCTGGTTACTTGGTTAAGCAAAATTGACGGATAAAAGTGAGTAATTGTTGAAAAATGCCGAGATTTTTTTCTAGTCTTTGAGACTATGACTGTAACTGGTTTTTAATAAACTGTTTCATCTTCTTTACGCCATGCTGGATCAACAATACAAATAAATACCAGAGGTTCGATGCCAGAGTTAGAAATAAATTGCCGTGTATTAGGAGGAATATACACAGTGTCTCCCGGTTGAACTATCTGGGTTTCATCATCAATGTGCATTTCTCCCGTGCCACTGAGAATATAATAGACTTCTGAGGTAGAGAGCGAGTGGGGTTGAGAGGTTTTTCCTACTGGCAGTGTTGCATGAGCCAAACTATAGCGCAATGCTAGAGATTGCTTATCTGGATGTAGCATTTCTCGCAGAATGGTATTATCTCCTGCGATAAATTCTGGACAGTCTTGAAGTTTTTGAACTAGCATCAATCAATTTTTGGTTTGAGGTTTTGAATTAGTCAAGGGTCAAGAGTAATTAATTATTCTCCCTCTGCTTCCCCTGCTTAGTACAAATAAGGATTCGTCTTCGGTTGATAGTCAGAACAATTGATCGCTTCTTCTGTATTGGCAATAGATGGGCGTACAGTACATTTAAGACGGTAATTGTCGGTAAAATATTGGCAACCAGTACAGGGGATTTGATGCATTAGCTTGGCTGTAGTTACACTATCTCGCGCCGCCGCCCAGAGACTCAAAACAACGAGAATAATGACAGTCCAGGCAACGACAAAGCAAATCGGGATTAACAAAGGTTGAAACCCATGAATGAGAAAAGATATCAGTTTAAACACGGTATGTCCTGATACAAATTAGGAATTAGAAGTATATTAACTCCTAACTCCTAACTTCTCACTATAAAAGTATAAGTTAAACGCCAGCATGACCCAGCGCTAAACCAGTGACGAGCATTCCTAGAACAAGGAATGGTTGGGCGCTGGCTTGGTACTTAACATCATTCTTCACGGGGTCGCGCAGGAAATACATATCCTGTAAAGTGATTTGCGGGATGATTAAGAGTAATAGTATTGCTGCGTACAAATTCTCGTGGATGCTGACGAGATAAGCTCCAATCAATCCTTGAAATACATCAATTGTTACTACACAAATCCATGCCGCAGTGGTGATGCCAAACATTACGGGTAGTGACTTTAATCCTAGCTGGCGATCGCCTTCTACACTCTTGAAGTCATTGACAATGGCAATGCCTAATCCAGCCAAGCTGTAGAACATTGTCAAAATCACAATTGTGGAATTGAGTTCGCCAAACAAAGCGTGTCCTGTAGACCAAGGTAGGGTGATATAGCTTGCACCCAAGGCGTAGCTACCTAACCAGCCGTTTTGCTTGAGTTTCAGAGGAGGTGCAGAATAAATGTAGGCGATGAAAGAACCGATGATTGCGATCGCTGTAATTGTGGGGAATTCATGAGCAACCCACACATCCAGTACAAATGCCAAAGCAATGCCAGCAATCAGTAATACCCAAATCTGAATAATTACTTGGGGTAGAGAAATTGCCCCAGAAGGAATCGGGCGATATGGTTCATTGATGGCATCGATTTCGCGATCGTAGTAATCATTGAGGATTTGGGTGTAACCTGTCATCAATGGCCCAGCGAGTAACATACAGGTTGCTACCTTCAACACATTTTCTAGTGTCCAGGTATAGTTACCGGAAGAAGCCGCACCACAGACTACGCCCCAAATAAGAGGAATCCAGGTGATAGGCTTCATCAGCTGCAAACGAATCTTCCAAATTGAAGTTTCCCCTGACGCTGCACCTTTCATCCCTAGCAACTGCCTAGTTTTCGCACTGCGATCGGCAGATGCGATCGCTTGTTCGCTAGGATTAATGGCTACTGAGTCTATTGCCTCACCTGAGTTGGAATTTGGAGTAATAGGACTTGATTCGGACATAATTTTTACTGATTAATAGGGTATTGGCATGGGGCATAGGGCATGGGGCATTGGGCACTTGTACTGAGCGGAGCCGTTGGCGCAGCCTCTGTCTGCGACACGCTGCGCCAACGTAGAGAAGTCTTGGTGATTAAAGTTTCTTCCTTATTTCGTATTTCCTAGTCCCCACTCCCCATTCCCTATTCCCCACTCCCATTCCCATAACTTAAAACGAAATTATCAAATAATTATTCTGAAACTTTGCTCCAGCAACGGGTCTGCCACTCAAAGCAGGAGGTAGGGATATATTCCGTCGCTGGTCTCCTGCTTCCACTGTGACTTCTGGCCCATACTGGGTAAGTTTGACTTGCTTTTTGTCAAATCCTGGCAAGAATAAGCGTACTTGACGATTGTGGATGTCTATTTCAATTGGTTTGGGAGCCTGTAACGCTTGTGCTTCAAAGTTGGGTAGGGCATCTATCAGTGGTTGCCAGTCACCTGTTGGCGAGTCGGGAACGACGCTCACAGGTAGGGGGATAAATTCTTCTGATAGGTCGTTTGTCTCAGAAGACACAAGCAGAACACCACCAACAGTTAAACCGATTTGTTGAGCACTTCCCCACAAATACCGTGCACTTGCCACTTCAATCGGGTCTGATGTGGTCACCAAGAAAGCAGCCAGATGTTTAGGGTCAGCAAGAGCAGTTCTTCCTTTTTCTAAGAAATTATTGACTTGGTTAGTGGGCCCGGCAAATTTATCTGCTGTCCAGTTGACATTGAAAAAGCTGCTAATCAGTGGTTGAATTAAGGGCGATTCAGTAATTGTCTTCCCCAAGTCTGAGTTGACAAACAATTGCCGAAATCGCCGGACATACCAACTGAGAGACTCTGGCAAACCCAACATTCGTAATGTTAAAGAGTCAGCCGTGCCATCGTAGACGATCGCATCATATTTGCCACTGGCATCGTATTCGCGGATAGCATTCAGGGCTAGGGCGCTGTCCATACCTGGTAATACTACCAGTTCTTGACCAAAAACGTCTTTAAATATAGGCGTGCGGAGATATTGCGCCTCAAATTTCTTCGCTTCCTCCCAGTTGCGTTCTAGGAGTACAGATGCTTGAAACTGGACTGCTTGCAAATTGGGAGCGATTTCATGAGGATCGGCAGCAATGGGAGTACCCAGCAGAATTGACAATGCTGGTTCTGGATGCCCTGCTAGGAGTACGCGCTTGCCTTGACTTGCCAATAATTTGGCGGCGGCGATCGCAATTTTGGTACGAGCGATGCCGCTTTTGCCCAAAAATGTCAATATTAGAGCCATTATTTGATTCCTATTTTCACCGCCAGTGTTTTCAACTTTAACTTAGCACTCAATGAAGAATCTCAAGAAAAACTTCGATTCTGAGTTCTTTCTACTACACAGGTTTGATTTCATCTTCAAAAAACCAAGTGGAAGTATTGTCGTCAAACAGCACTACTACACCGATACCGCCACCATCAGTGACTTTGTAGCCTTGGATGATACCCATTTGTCCTAGTTTTTTCACAACTGGGGGAGAAACGCGATCGCGCAAACGATAGACTTTAACCTTTTGTCCGATTTCCATACCTAATTACAATGCAATAAATCAAGTCTCAGTGTAGCCGAATCTGTGACTTAGCTTTCACAAATTCAAGGAGATGTCCGAACTCCTGACCTAACAGATTAAAATTAAATCAACAACCAAACAGATGTTTGTCACAGCGCAACAAGCATCTGAGACACAATTGCAGTTGGAATCAGAACAGATGCGATCGCAACCGTTGGCGGAACATTTGCGATCATTTAGGCGTTAATCCAGATAGCTTGAGTTAAGCAACAAAGGTAGTAGTCATGTATGAACCAATTCCACCCCGTCCACCTCAAGAAACCATGCCAACGATGTATGATTTACCTAGTGAATTAGTAGGGGAATCAGGTTTGCCAGACGAATTTCATTGTATTCAGGCTGATTTGCTCAGTGAAACTTGTCAACCTCCCAACTATTCATCTGAGGAGATTTTAGTTGCTAGTGACTTGAACCTTTACTACGATCCCCGCCATACCTTATGGTACAAGCGTCCTGATTGGTACATGGTTTTGGGAGTACCTAATGCTACTCAACAACAAGACCTCCGCTTAAGTTACGTTGTTTGGCAAGAGGGAATTGATCCATTTTTAATCGTGGAATTACTTTCCCCAGGTACAGAACAAGATGACTTGGGACAAAGATTAAGGGAGGTAAATCAACCCCCGACGAAGTGGGAAGTATACGAAAGGATTTTGCGTGTTCCCTACTACGTTGTTTATGACCGTTATGAAAATCATTTGCGTACTTTTCAACTCATGGGTACTCGCTACGAGGCAATATCTTTACCAGAAAACCGTTTCTGGCTGGAGGAGTTAAATTTAGGATTGGGTCTTTGGCAAGGTTCTTATCAGCAAACAACAGGTTTATGGTTACGTTGGTATAATTCAGTCGGTTGGGTGCCGACGCGAAAAGAACAAGCGGAACAAGAACATCAACGGGCAGAACAAGAACATCAACGGGCGGAACAAGAGCGCCAACGGGCAGAACAAGAACATCAACGGGCAGAACAAGAACATCAACGGGCAGAACAAGAACATCAACGGGCAGATCGATTGGCAGAGTATTTGCGATCGCTGGGCGTTGATCCAGATAATTTGAGATAAGTCAATATGTATGAACCAATTCCACCCCGTCCGCCCCAAGAAACCATGCCAACGATGTATGATTTACCTAGTGAATTAGTAGGGGAATCAGGTTTGCCAGACGAATTTCATTGTATTCAGGCTGATTTGCTCAGTGAAACTTGTCAACCTCCCAATTATTCATCTGAGGAAATTTTAGTTGCTAGTGACTTGAACCTTTACTACGATCCCCGCCATCCCTTATGGTACAAGCGTCCTGATTGGTACATGGTTTTGGGAGTACCTAGTGCTACTCAACAACAAGACCTCCGCTTAAGTTACGTTGTTTGGCAAGAGGGAATTGATCCATTTTTAATCGTGGAATTACTTTCCCCAGGTACAGAACAAGATGACTTGGGACAAAGATTAAGGGAAGTAAATCAACCCCCGACGAAGTGGCAAGTATACGAAGAGATTTTGCGTGTTCCCTACTACGTTGTTTACGACCGTTATGAAAATAATCTCCGCGCCTTTCGACTCACTGGCACTAGTTATGAGGCAATTTCCCTAACAGAAAACCGTTTCTGGCTGGACAAGTTGGAACTAGGATTGGGGCTATGGCAAGGTACTTATCAGCAAACAACAGGTTTATGGTTACGTTGGTATAATACCGCAGGTTGGATACTAACGTTGGCGGAACGGGCTGAAAAAGAACGTCAACGGGCTAATAGACTTGCAGAATATTTGCGATCGCAGGGAGTTGATCCAGATAATTTAAGTTAGGCAACTTAGCACTTAGATTCTCAAATTTTTATACACATTCAAAGTAAAATAAAGTTTTTATTGTTAAAGTAATGCGGTAAAGTATCCACCAATAGTATAAAATTTGCAAATAATTTATCGGTGATGTGTAGCGGTGTGTAAAGATGAAGCTTTCGGTTAAAAGTCATTCAACTTGGTTGCAAGTGTGGCGCTACTGGGAATTGCTACACGTCTTGGTAGCACGGAATCTTAAAGTGCGTTACCGGGGTTCATTCCTGGGGGTTTATTGGTCGCTGTTGAACCCGTTGATTATGACGGGGTTATATACTGCGATTTTTGGGGCAACGTTTGCGTCGTATTATAATAATTCAATTTCAAACTATGTATTAGCAGCGTTTACAGGGCTAGTGGTAATCAACTTTTTTTCAGCTTCTACCTCTCAGGCATTAAGTAGTGTAGTGGGTAATGGCTCACTTTTGAATAAAATTCGTCTGCCAGTCAGCATTTTTCCAGTATCAATGCTCGCAGCAAATGTATTTCAGTTTGCGATCGGGGTATTACCATTGCTGGCAATCATGACTTTTGTTAATTCCAAGAGTCTAGTCAATGTGCTAGCACTAATGTTTCCATCTGTAGCGCTAGTTTTAGTTTCTACAGGAGTTGGCTTTCTTGTAAGCGCTTTATACGTATTTTTTAGAGATTTACCTTATTTTTATGAGTTAGTTGTATTTGTGATTTGGCTCAGTAGTCCTATATTTTATCCAGCAGCTATTGTACCAAAGCAGGTAAAGCCATTCTTAAGCTTAAATCCGCTATCACCGATTATTGAAAGTTTGCGTCAAATTACATTATCAGGATATGCACCAGATTTAGGTTTAATTTGGGGCGCATTACTTAGTGGCGTAATTATTTTGACTCTCGGATGGACTTGTTTTCATCTGTGGCGACATCAGTTTATGGATTTACTGTAAATGGAAGTAATTCGCCTGGATAACGTTTCGCTGTGGAGAAGGACTCAAGAGGAGTTTTCTTATGACTTAAAGAAAACATTATTGTCTGTATTTGAGGGAAAATATCGCCAGCCTGCAAAGAAGTTAGTATTAGATAAAATTAATTTAGTGGTCGAAAAGGGGGAAAAAATAGGTATTATTGGGGCTAATGGTTCTGGTAAATCAACACTTTTAAAGATAA
Organism: Nostoc sp. WHI; assembly: GCF_015714725.1. Classification (GTDB taxonomy): domain Bacteria; phylum Cyanobacteriota; class Cyanobacteriia; order Cyanobacteriales; family Nostocaceae; genus Nostoc. The sequence goes on along the minus strand of NZ_WBKM01000323.1, from coordinate 9,560 downwards.
TTTCTGGCATTCTTAAACCAACGACTGGTTCAGTAAGAGTGCGAGGTCAAATTGCACCCTTAATTGAGCTGGGAGCCGGATTTGACGCGGAAATCTCAGTTAGTGATAACATTCTGCTCTATGGTGTTCTGCTAGGGTTTTCTAGAGCGGAAATGAGAGAAAGAACGCGCTCAATTTTAGATTTTGCAGAGCTAGAGGATTATGCCTTCATCCCAGTAAAGGCTTTATCTTCAGGTATGGTAGCGCGTTTGGGATTTGCGATCGCTACCGATATACAACCAGATATTTTGATATTAGATGAAGTGTTATCAGTAGGAGATGAGAGTTTTAAGAATAAATGTAAGCAAAGAATTGATAGCTTTTGGCAGGGCGAAACAACAGTTTTAGTAGTGTCACATTCAATGGAATTTGTAAGGAAATCATGTAAGCAGGTAATTTGGCTAGACAAGGGAACAATAAAATTCTCTGGATATGCAAGTGAAGGCGTTGATTATTATCTTAACAGTGTAAATTAAGAGTAAATAAGCACAAGTTATCAAGTAGAGCGTTTATAATATTGAGGTTAATATTTGATGGAATTACAGGGAATCAATGTATTAGTAGATGGCTATAATTTGGAAATGGTGCAAGGGACAGGTATTAAAACTTATGGTGTGACTTTAGTTAAAGCTTTAACATCTTTGGGAGTAAATGTAGATTTATTATGCAGTCGTTCTAGTAATAGTATTCACTCATTTTTAAATGAAGCTGTGTTTTTTGATATACAAAATACTAATAGTAGATTAAAAACTAAAAGTATTTTTTTGGCAGTTAGTCAAATCTTTTATGAAGCAAAGGAAATTCCAGTCAGTGATTTTGTAATCAAACAAGATGGAGATTTTATTTTTGACTATTTAGCGAATTCAGGTAAGGTTTTTAATATTTATGACTGCTACAAAGTAGCAAATAGTTTATATAAATCGTTTCAAATTCAAACAAGAGTAAGAATACCCAAAAAAATAGATATATGGCATACAACTTATCCTATTCCTATTAAGATAAATAACGCAAAAAGAATTACAACAATTCACGATATAATACCATTGAAACTTCCTTATACTACTCTAGATAATAAGAAATTTTTTTTTAACATTATTAATAATGCTATTAAACATTCTGAAATAATTTTAACAGTTTCAGAAAATACCAAAGAAGATATCCTACATTGTTTTGATATTCAACCTGAGAAAATTCATGTAACATATCAACCAGTGATTGATAATTCTAATTTAGTTGAAGAAGATATAATACCCAAGTTTTTGAAAAAATATAAACTTAAGTTTAAAAAGTACATTCTTTTTGTGGGAGCAATAGAACCAAAGAAAAATATAGGAAGACTCATAGATGCATATAGTGGACTCGATACTGATATGCAATTAGTAATTGTTGGGAAAAAAGGATGGTTGTGGGAAGGTGAAATCGGTAAATTAGAAACAATTTTTGGCAAAGGGTTTACTAGAAAGATAAAACTACTTGAATATGTACAAAAAAAAGATTTAATATATTTATACAAAGGTGCTTTCTGTTTTGTTTTCCCATCTTTGTATGAAGGATTTGGTTTACCACCATTAGAGGCAATGTCTTTGGAATGTCCGGTAATCACATCTAATATTGCTTCTTTACCAGAGGTTTGTGGAGATGCTGCTCTTTATGTAGACCCTTATAATTCTAACGACATTAGACAGGCAATTGAAAGGTTAATCAATGATCCTCAAATGAAAGATCAACTCATAGAAGCAGGAAAGGAAAGAGTTAGATACTTTAGCATGGAAAATTATGCTAAGAAATTATATGATGCTTATAGTTTAGTTATTTAACCAGGAGTTATGCACCGTACAAATTAAAGTCTATATTTATTGACAAATAACGGTAGGTGAACAAGATAATCAATAAATTTAAGGAGCTAATTATGTCATTTCCAATCAATGATAAATACTGGGTAAACACAGCAGAATTTCTACAAAAAAATATTCAAAGCGAAAATAGAGTAGTAGCACCCGATGAATTTAAAGAAAAATTTATAGGCTTTATATCTTATGAGTCAATTATACAAAATTCATCTAATGATTTTCAATGGGTTATTATCCATAAGGGAATGATGGAAAATCTAGAATATGCTTTTCTAGACAAAGTAGTAAATGAATATAATCCAGTTTTTGCTAATGAAGTTTTTGTGATTTTTACTAAACACACTTCTATAGTTGCATTAAATCATGATTTTATTCACCTACAAAACTTTTGGGAAAAAATCAATTTATTGAACAATATTTATACTATCGTAAAAACCCGTTCACAAAATAAATCCGGAAAAAATGAAGTTTTTTTCAATATAAAAGACATCTCTTTATTGACACGTACAGAACTAGAATCAAATTGCCGTAAAATGTCTCAGACAGTTTATATGGGCAATGAAACTATATTATGTCGGGTTTTAACTAAATATATGTGCTTTGTTGAAGCTCAAGACATGAGTTTAACTCCTCACCTTTGTCTTAATGGGTACTGGGAATCTTGGATTACTCAAGCAATGATTCGATTACTTCAACCAGGTTATTATTGTCTGGATATTGGTGCAAATTGGGGTTATTACTCTCTAATTATGGCTGATATTGTGGGTGAATCAGGTCACGTATTATCTGTTGAACCAAATCCAAGATTAGCTAATCTGCTGAAGAAAAGCCTGAATATAAATGGTTTTAGTGGATATGCTAAGGTATCAGAAAAAGCTGTTGCCGATACAAATGGGAAAAAAGTCAATCTTGTAATTCCAAAAGGGGATTTTTGGGGAAGCTCAACAATATGTCAGACTTCTGTATTGCCAGGAGAACAGTCATTTGAAGTTGAGACAGTCACAATTGATGAATTAACTCAAGACTGGCCACGGGTTGACTTAATCAAAATAGATGCAGAAGGAGCAGAGGAAGCAATTTGGCTAGGGATGCAAGAGACAATACAAAAAAATAAAAACATCATCATAACTATGGAGTTTGCTTGTGACCGTGGTTATAACCCAAAATTATTTTTACAGGATATTCAGGCGCAAGGATTCCCACTGCGCTACATCGATAATGACTCACAAATAAAAAGCTTGAGTCTTGAGGAATGTGTTAGCAAGGAATCTGGCCAATATTGGGATTTGTTCTTACAACGAGAGAAATAACGGCATTTTTAAATTGAATTGAGCACTATATCTTGTTAAATTAACTACTAATAAACCTGTTTATTAGCAGTAACAATGCTGAATAACAGACCAAAATTAAACTTTAATGTAGAAAACTAAAAAGCGAGTCGAAAATTATGTTAAATAAAATACGGCAAATTGTAAAAGCTATATGGAATATATTAAGATTTTTGAAAAAGAATTACAGCGTTGCTTATAAAAGTCAGGAAGTTCTGAATATAGTGAGAACAACAAATAACCAACAGCCTAACCTTAATTTTTTGAATGAAAGACTACTTTTAACAGGAGATGCCGTAGTCTTTAACATTAAAACTTTAGGCTACGAATATGCTCGTAGTTTGCGCGAGCAGTTGACAATACCCAGTAATTTATCACCACAAAAAATCAACTTACAATCCAAGGCTTGTCAACAAATGGATATTGAGTCAGATTGGTTTTTCTACTGGTGTCAAGAGATGAAAATTCCTGTATTATACCATAGAAAATTGTGGGAATTTTGCTATATTTTACAAGCATTATATGAATACGATTTACTTACTCCTGGACGTAAAGGTTTAGGTTTTGGTTGTGGCGAAGAACCTCTGCCAAGCATTCTTGCTAATTATGATATTGCCATTACAGCTACAGATTTAGATCCAACAGCATCGGCAGCACAGGGTTGGATAGAAACTAAACAAAATATGTCTACTGTAGAAAAGATATTCCGTCCTGAGTTATGTACAAAAGAACTATTTATTAAAAATGTGAGTCTAAAGTATGTAGACATGAATGCTATTCCTACTTACTTAGAAGGTAAATATGATTTCTGCTGGTCTGCTTGTGCATTAGAACATCTAGGTAGCATTAAAAATGGACTTCTGTTTATCGAAAATTCTTTAAAGACTCTAGTTCCTGGAGGAATAAGTATACAGACAACAGAATTTAATTATTTAGAAGAAGAAGAAACTATTGATAACAACGGAACAGTACTTTTTAGAAAAAAAGATTTTGAACAAATTGCTAAAAAACTAACTGCTGCAGGACATCAAGTAGCACCCCTAAATTTCAATATTGGTTCTCGTGTGTTAGATAGATTTATTGATCTTCCTCCATACGACAGTAAAATACATGAATTAGGACAAGAAGCACATTTAAAATTATTAGTTGATCGTTTCGCTTCGACATCCTTTGGTATGATCATCAGAAAAGCTGTGTAAGAAGTTACGGTTTTTAAGTTCCGATAGTATTCTCTAATTTTTAATTATTTATTTATATAAAAATCATTACTTTACAAGTATTATAGGTAAAATGAAAAAATACTAAATGAATATAGTAAATAATATTTACTCTAATCAATTAATTATAAATTTATCCATTCTATTTTACCAAACAACAGGCATAAGCAACTATGCAAAAAATCTTTTTCCCTATTTAAAACATCTCCAACCTACCCTATTAACAGCAGAAAGATATCCTGAATTTAACTACTACTCAGTCCCAGATAATCTGACTCCTGCCCAAGGCAGAAAAGGACATTTTAACCGCCTATTATGGACGCAATTTCAATTACCAAAAATCTATAAACAACTCAAATCTAGCCTCTTATTCTCCCCCCTTCCAGAAGCACCCCTTTATAGCAACTGTCGCTTTGTTGTGATGTTTCACGACCTTATACCGCTACGTTTTCCCAAACGCTTTTCCCCCCTGACACCCTACCATCGCTACTACATTCCCCAAGTTCTCCAGCAAGCGCAACACGTTATTTGTAACTCCCAGGCTACGGCTAAAGATATCATCGACTTTTATCAAATTCCAGATAGCAAAATTACCCCTATCCCCTTGGCGCACGATCGCACTCACTTCCATCATCTCAACCTCTCCACAAGCAACTACTTTCTCTACATTGGACGACAAGATCCATACAAAAATATACAGCGACTGATCACTGCTTTTGCTGCCTTACCTAACTGCAAAGACTACGAACTATGGTTAGTAGGGCCAAGTGATTCGCGTTACACCCCAACTTTAAAAGCGCAAGTTGCAGAATTGGGTGTAGCTAATCAGGTAAAGTTTCTTGACTATGTACCCTATGGCGAATTACCAAAAATCATCAATGAAGCGATCGCTCTTGTTTTCCCCAGTCTATGGGAAGGCTTTGGTTTACCTGTTCTGGAAGCGATGGCTTGTGGTACTCCTGTCATTACTTCCAATCTCTCCTCCCTACCAGAGGTTGCTGGCGATGCGGCGATTCTGATCAATCCCTACAACACAGAAGAAATTACAGAGGCGATGCAGGTTATTGCAACTGATTTGGGGTTGCGATCGCGCCTTTCTAGCCAAGGTATTACTCACTCTCAACAATTTAGTTGGGAAAAAACAGGAAAAGCAACGGCCGAAGTTTTATCCCGTTATTTATAAAAGACAAACTAACACCAAAGGTGGATGCAATGATTTGGGATTTTGTCAAGATTTCAGATTATCTTGACTAATAACTTGTAATTAATCCGAAATCCTCATGAAAGCACTAATTCTCTCTGGCGGGAAAGGTACACGCCTACGTCCCCTCACCTATAGCGGCGCAAAACAACTTGTACCAGTTGCTAATAAACCTGTTTTATGGTACGGCATTGAAGAAATAGTCGCTGCTGGTATTACTGATATTGGCATTATCATCAGCCCGGAAACTGGGGCAGAAGTCCAAGGGAAAACCGGAAATGGAGAATCCTTTGGAGCAAACATCACCTACATCGTACAAGGACAGCCAGCCGGACTTGCTCACGCTGTCCAAATCGCCCGGACCTTTTTAGGAGATTCTCCCTTTGTCATGTACTTGGGCGATAACCTGATTCAACTAGGTGAGTTACGTTACTTTCTGCAACAATTTAGCCAACAACAGCCAGATGCTTTGATTCTCTTGCGTTCGGTTGCCAACCCTAGCGCCTTTGGTGTGGCTGAGGTAGATGAAACCGGACGGGTATTACAGTTAATTGAAAAACCCAAAGTTCCTCCTTCAAATCTGGCATTGGTGGGGGTTTATTTCTTTTCTCATGTCATTTATGATGCGATCGCAAATATCCAACCTTCTACCAGAGGCGAACTAGAAATCACTGATGCTATTCAATACCTAATTAATCAGAAAAAACAAGTTTTAGCTTACAATCTCCAAGGTTGGTGGCTAGATACTGGTAAAAAAGATGACTTATTAGAAGCTAATCGATTGATTCTCGATACCTATCTGACAGCATCAGTTGTCGGCGAAGTTGATCCCCAAAGTCAGATTATTGGGCGAGTTCAAATCGGTGCCAAATCTAAAGTAATTAACTGCACAATTCGGGGGCCAGTAATCATTGGTAGCAATTGTCATTTAGAAAACTGCTTTATTGGCCCTTATAGTAGCATTGCTAACAATGTCACCCTCATTGATACTGATTTAGAACACAGTGTTATTTTAGAAGGTGCTAAAATCGTCGGAATCCATCAGCGGATCATTGATAGTGTTATTGGGCAACGGGCACAATTGACTCTTGCACCCCGTCGCCCCAAAGCCTTGCGATTCTTAATTGGTGATGACTGTCAAATTGAACTAACGTGATTTATTTGTTAAAAATAGAAAAAGCCACGGTCGAAGTGTTAACCTACTACCTGTAAAATATAAGGATTAAATTACTCTCAAAATTTACACTGTGGCACATTACTCTAAATAATATTAATGAGTATTGTATATAGCAAAATTCCCGAAGTTTTACAAATCGAACCACAAGTATTTGCAGACGATCGCGGTTTCTTCTTTGAAGCCTACAACTACCAAAAATTTAGTATAGAAACTGGCATTGTTACAAACTTTGTCCAAGATAATCACTCTTGCTCAAAGCAAAACGTTCTGCGCGGATTGCATTACCAAATCCAACAACCCCAAGGAAAACTCATTCGTGCTGTTGTCGGTACTATCTTTGATGTAGCCGTAGATATTAGAAAAAGCTCTCCTACCTTTGGTAAATGTGTAGGTTTTGAACTCAGTGCTAAGAACAAGCGCCTACTGTGGATACCACCAGGCTTTGCTCACGGCTTTCTCGTACTTTCAGAAATAGCCGAAGTTTTGTATAAAACTACAGATTACTACGCACCCCAAAGCGATCGCACAATTCTATGGAACGATCCAGATTTGGCTATAGATTGGCCTCTGACTACGCCACCGATTTTATCAGCTAAAGACCAAGCTGGTAAACCTTTGAAAGCTGCTGAAATATTTGATTAAGCACTTTCAAATTGAAGTAAATTCGATAAATAATCAGTTATGAGTAAATCAATTCTACTGATTGGTAGCAACGGTCAAGTAGGTAAGGAACTGCAACAAATACTTCCATCCTACGGCGATATTATCTCAGTGGCACGCCCGACAGTAGACCTTACTCAGCCTGATACCCTCCGCAGCTTTATTAGATCCAAGCAACCGGAAATCATCATTAACGCGGCTGCTTACACTGCTGTAGACAAAGCCGAAAGCGAACCCGAACTTGCTACCGCGATTAATGCGATCGCACCTTTAATTATTGCCCAAGAAAGCCAAAAATTAGGAGCTTGTCTAATTCATCTTTCGACCGATTATGTTTTTGATGGCAATGGGTGTAGCCCTTACCAAGAAATCGATGCGACTAATCCCTTGAGTGTTTATGGTAAAACTAAACTCGCTGGAGAAAAAGCAATTCAGGAAACTTACGCCCATCACCTCATCCTCCGCACTGCTTGGGTTTATGGAGCCTTTGGCAAAAGTAATTTTGTCAAAACCATGCTGCGACTAGGTGCAGAACGTCAAGAAATCCGTGTTGTCGCCGATCAAATTGGTAGCCCCACTTGGGCGAAAGATATAGCCGCAGTCATAGCCCAGATGATTCCCCAGTTAACCCCAGAAATTAACGGCATCTATCACTACACTAATAGCGGCGTTGCTAGCTGGTATGACTTTGCGGTTGCCATTTTTGAAGAAGCCCAACAGTTAGGCTTTCCTTTGAAAGTTAAACGGATTGTCCCCATTACAACCGCCGAATATCCCACAGCAGCCCGTCGCCCTGCCTATTCCGTCCTTGCTTGTGGGAAAATTTCAGCAATTACAGCAACTTATCCTCCTCATTGGCGACAAGGACTTAGACAAATGCTCACAGATTTTAAAATTGGGCATTGAGCATTGGACATTGGTTATTCTTTCTTGTCTCCTTCATCCTCCAATACGCTTCGGTTAAGGTAAGAGACGCGATAAATCGCCGTCTCTACAATGACGGCTATTCATCGCGTCTTTCCGATCTAGGACTCATCCCCCTATTCCCCATTGGCTAGTTCCTTTGACTTTTTAAAACTCCCGTTTCGTGCTGTATGGGTAAGACATCTAAAATATCAGTTTGAGAACAATATTTTAAATCTTCCTTACAGTCAAGACGCAACAATCGTTTGCCGTGACTAGCTTGGTGAAGTAATCCCAATAAGTTATCTTGCCACTGAGAGTAAAGAGCGATCGCACTGATTACTTCATCATTGCCAGCTAAGTCTTCTGCTGATAACTGAGTTTGTTCTAAAATACTATAGGCGATCGCACCTGCACAAACTGTATCCTCTAAAGAATAACTGCCTTCCCAACCGGAACCGACAATCCACACCGTCTCTGGTTGCTTATCTAGGAGAAATTGCGCCACCGCCGCCCGGTTGATCAACGCTGCTGCGATTACATTTGGGGAGTCTTGCACTCGTTGTAAAGCACGAGTCCCATTTGTGGTACTGATAAACAAACGCCGCCCTTCTACCAATTCTCGTGTGCAGTCGAGGGGAGAGTTACCCAACTCAAAGCCAGCTACTTTAGCACCGCCGCGTTCTCCAGCTCGCAGCCGTTTTTCAGCAGGCCATTTTTCGCTAACTTCGATTAACTGATCTAAATCGCTGAAGACTTGTACAGCTTCGCCTCCAGCTGCCAAAACTGTTGCAATTGTGCTAGTGGCTCGCAAGACATCGACTGCGATCGCACATTCTGGTGGTTTATCCGTTGGAGTCAATTCCGGGGTGTGATATACAAATAGCTTCACGCGCTGGATACACTTGCTTTAGTATTACTGTCGCAAATAACATTCTACCTAGTTGGTGTCACCAACTATAATCACAATTTCTCCCAAAACATTTTTTAGCATCAAAATGTACGATGTATTTCATTCAATACATAAATACTGAAAAAGTCCATTTTTATGCTTTTAGACTTTCACACCTGCTGCACTATCTTGTAACCTAAAACAATAACACACCTTACTAAATGGGGAAAAAGTTACAGCTTCAAGGTTACAGCGCAAAGCTACGGATATTCAATCATTCCCCCACTCCCCAC
>NZ_WBKM01000297.1 GCF_015714725.1 Nostoc sp. WHI | reverse complement strand
CACCACCATCTAGCACACCCAAAAGTTTGAGCTAATTGGATTTGTTGCTCAAGTGACGGATATAAACGGACTTGTACCACTTTGTGTAACACTTCACTTTCACCTCCTTGATAGGAATACTCTACCACAAATGTATTTTATGATAAAGTACTTAAACAAAATAATTAGGGATTCGTCATACATCCGAAATTTGTTTTTGCTTGATGCAAAAAATCAATTCCAGATGCAATCCTCATCCCCTGCTCCCTATCCCCACCTTATGAGTACATTGAAGGTGGGGACTTCCGCAACACGTTAAGAATTCTTGGGCGCTGGATGCGAATGTTTACTATCCCCAATCAATCCTCAGTGGCTAAAGCATATCAGGAGTTTAACGAAGACGGTACTATGAAGGATTCGCCTTACCGCGATCGCGTCGTGGATGTTATGGAAGAACTTTACAAGTTTACCTTGCTATTGCGTGACAAGGTTGATTATCTCACAGACCGCTACAGTGAACGTAAGGAAAAAGCTGCTAAAGAGACAATCATCATAGCTTCTCAAGCTCTTGAAGTTAACTCTAATATCTGACACAAGTTTTTGAGATAATAGTTGACTGATTCAATCACCGCTCGTTTGCGTAAAAGAATTTTCCGAAGCCGGAGACGCTCCGCCTCCGGTCAATTAGTTTAACCAAGCGATTTTTCTTGTTTGGCCTTTAAGACCAGCTTAAACCCTATTTCCAAGCCTCGTAAATTGGCGTTGCCTAGCGTGTCCTTTAGGACAAGATATTGCTTTACAAGCGTTGTAGCAAGCTCAAACCGTGGCTATCAGTACCACATGTATTCAAAAGAAAGTATTCATCAGCCAACTTTTGTACTTGTTCTGATTCCAAGGGGCTGGGTTTCCAAGGGTTAGGGTTATTATAAGCGTAGAAACTTTCCACACCATCGATACCCTTTTTGGCAGCAGCTGGAATTAAGTCAAAATGCGATCGCTTATAACGAGCTGGATGAGCAAGTACTGCCAATCCCCCAGCTTCATGAATAGCGGCAATCACCTTACTTGCCTGATATTCTTTGCCTGTAGTAGCCTTTCTTAGTAGATAAGGTTTCATACTAGGGTGTTCTGGCTCAAAAGCGTAAGCCAAAATGTGAACTTCTATATCCAAAAGATTGGCATTGATTTCCACGCCACTCCACAGGTGAGGAGTGCTTGCACCAGGATTAGTCCACTTCCAGTTTTCCAACCAAGCAAGTGATGCTTGATAGCCGCTAATACTATGATGATCGGTGATAGCTAACCCTTTTAGGCCAATAGCCATCACCTGCTCCATCAATCCACTCGGTTGCAACTTCCCATCCGAGTAGATAGTATGCATGTGAAAGTTGAATAACCTCGGACAACTCTGTGCATCAATGTTTTGGAATACTTGCTTCAAAAGTTCTGCCGAAGCAGTAGTTCGTGCCAAATTTACAGCCATAACCCCCTCTGAACAAAAATCTATATTTTTAACACACCAAAATGCCACACATACAGACGAGAAACATCCAGCACCGGAAATTAGTGTTGGCAGCTATTTACTCAGCTTCATTAGCAAATTTTTCAATATGTTAAGACTACGTTAGCAAATCTCAACGTTAGTATTCATAGGTATCTCTTATTACTTTTTGCATAAGTAGTAATAAATCAGGCATAGAATATATTATAAATACGGCTATAGCATCTCTGCTAAATGACTTATATAATGAGGCTTGGTAAAATAATTCTCTTTACCAAGCCTGAAATAGGCTTTTATTAACTGTATAAAAACTTTTATTTATATCGTTAATCCTACTAATTCACCCGAACCAGTAATAACTTTACCGATCGCATAAGTGGGAATATCTTGTGATTCAAAATGGGTAATTGTCTGCTCAATCTGATCAGGTGGAACCAGCAGGACAAATCCAATTCCCATGTTGAACGTATTATACATGGCTTGGGGGCTGACCTCTCCGGCTTCAGCTAGCCATTGAAATACAGGGGGGATATTCCAACTGCTGGGGTCAATTTTGATCGCTTGACCTTGACCCAAGCATCTGGGCAAATTTTCTGGCAATCCGCCACCTGTGATGTGAGCCATACCATGAATTTCCAAACCTGCTTGCAGCGCTGCTAAAACGGGTTTGACGTAAATGCGGGTAGGTTTCAGGAAAGTTTCTCCGAGAGTTTCACTACTTAACAAGTCTGGCGCATCGCTCCACGTAAACCCGCCATCATTAACAATCTTTCGTACTAAGCTTAAACCATTACTGTGTACACCAGTACTAGCAAGTGCGATCGCTACATCCCCTACTTGCACCTGGGAACCGTCTAGCATCTTGCTTTTTTCGACAATTCCCACACAAAACCCAGCCAAGTCATACTCACCCGCCTGGTAGAAACCAGGCATTTCTGCCGTTTCTCCTCCCAATAAGGCACAACCAGCTTGCTTACATCCAGAGCTTATACCCACAACCACATCAGTTAGTTGCTCTTTGTCTAGCTTACCGGTTGCCACATAATCTAAAAAAAACAGAGGTTCCGCGCCAGATGTCAACACATCGTTAACACACATCGCCACCAAATCAATGCCAACGGTGTCATGACGATTAAGAATGTGAGCTATTTTTAGCTTTGTACCCACCCCATCTGTGCCGGAAACCAAAACTGGTTCCTTGAGACCCCCTGGTAGTTGGAAGCAGCCGCCAAAGCCACCCAGTCCGCCAATTACTTCCGGTCTGAAGGTACTCTGAACTAAATTGCGAATTTGATCTACAAAGCCTCGTCCAGCCTCAACATCAACTCCTGCATCCCGATAATCCATTCCCTACTACACCCTTATTAATTCAAATTAGAAGTGAGAACTCAAAGAACTCCTAACTCATAACTTTAAAATACTTCATCCTCAATGCCACGCCACCATTCTCCCAAATTCATCAAGTCTTGGTAAATATCTTCTAATTCTTTGGTGTAAACATCGTCTGTAAGCATAGCTCGACGTTCTTGCAGTTTCTTGAGCCGCAGTTGTGCCAATAGCCAAGGTTTAGTGATGCTATTCGTTGCTTCAATGTATTGTGCTAGTTCTTTGCTATCCATATATTTCGATTTTAATATTATTACTTTTAATATACAGGAGGCAGTTCAGAGCAACCAAAGGAGATGAGGGAGATTAAGGAGGCAGTTCTTGCTGGAGGCAGTTCTTGCTGGAGGTAATCCCCATAAATGAATTTAGGGGATTTAATAAGGACGTATTTTTCCTTGGGCTGTGCGTCTCGGAAAAAATATTTTTATTTTTTTTCATAAATAAATTTAGTTGCTCTAAACCCTTTTAGCAGAGGGCAAAAAATATATTTTCTTCCTCCTGCCTCCTGCCCTCTGCCTTTCTTTGGTAATTGTCAAATAAGAGGGTATTGTAAACACCCTCTTATGGATAGAATTTACCTCTACCGTTAACCGCCTTGTTACCGACATCCTGAAACGTGCGACCGTCAGCAGACATCTCAAATGAGCTAATTGGTGGCCCCACTGCCTGCGAAGCTAGAGATTGAAACTAAGGGAAGTGCAGCCGCCTCTTCCATTGTCGTAGATATTGGTTTATGAGCAACCAAGTTAGCATCAACCAACATACCCCTCTTCTGTCACTCTCCGGAAGGGCGATCGCTAGAAGCCTTATGAGGCAATCAATACAAGCTATACTATTAGAAAAAAATAGGTCTTATATTTGTTATTAGAAAAGAATCGCGCGTAGGCGTAGCCCGTTGTAGACATCGGTTGCTATACAAAAGCTCTAGATTTTAGAAAAGGCAAATGTTTTCGGAGAGTGACAGAAGCTGTTTACGGACGCGCTGGCTTCCGTTATGGATGGAAGAAACAAAATTAAGATGCACCGAAAAAAATTACACTTTTATTGTGTCCTGACAGTTAAGACCGATCCCCCAATGGTGCTTTGTCGCCCGTACAGAAGCTTGGTTCTGGGTTGAGACGGTTATGACATTGGTGAAATGGTTGCTACCATTATCCCGTTTAGGAGACTGTATTCATCCGTCAACCCAGGTCAGGGCACACCTCCAATTAGCTAGTATGACTCCGCATTCATGAGGAAGCCTTTGATGATGAAAACACCAAAGTCCAAATCCCGTTCCCATCAACCAAGTGCGAATGAAACTTCTGACTTAAGACCAATCAACCCAAATGCAGCAGGTATTGGTTTATCAAACTCAGATAGCAGCTTGCGATCGCCAAATACAAGAGTGCTTGGCTCAATTTAGCAACAAAGTTAATTTGAATGAATCTCCGCTTCCGCAACCAAAGCACCCCCGCCATAAACCCCAAGGCAATGAACCTGCTTTTGATTTACGTACCCATCTTTACCGAATTAGTGGTGTGGACTTCACGGCCGTTGATGGTCTTGGTATCCAAACAGTGCAAACCATTATTTCGGAGGTAGGTTTAGATCCTACCCGATTCCCAACTGTTAAACACTTTACTTCCTGGCTTGGTCTTTGCCCTTGCAATCGCATCACTGGTGGTAAAATTAAAAGTTCTAAAACTCGCCTTGTTCTCAACCCGGCTACCAATGCTTTCCGAATCGCAGCACAAACAGCAGGCAAGAGCAATTCTGCCTTGGGTGCTTTTTACCGTCGTTTACGTTCTCGCCTGGGTACACCCAAAGCTATCACTGCTACTGCTCATAAGTTAGCACGAATTTTCTACCGACTTTGGACATCTGGAGGTGACTATCAAGATCCTGGCATGGATTATTATGAACAACGTTACCAAGAACGAGTCGTCAATAACCTCCAGAAAAAAGCTCTAGCTTTAGGTTTTGAGCTTGTTCCCCAGCCCGAAGCAAATACGGTTTCTTAGGAGAGGGATAAATCGAAAGTGTTAGTAAAGAATTAACACCCATTTATAGCGTTGTTAGCAAGCATAATTTTCCCTGTGACGTAGGCTTGAGCGATCGCTATTCGCCGTAACTTGCCACTGCTAGTTTTTTCTAGTTGTCCTGGGCGAATGAAGAGTATATTGTCCACAAGGATTTTAATGCCCAGCTGGTTGAGAACAATCTCGCTGACTTGGCGTTGATGGTCAATTACTTGTTGAAGAATACTGGCCTGTTTGGTTTCTATCAAGACAATAATCCGGTCATCAGCCTGAATTGTCGCAACTTTGCTCGGTTGTACAAACGGTAGCGACTCTATGGCATGTTCAAAATCGCTTGCAAAATAACTTTGACCATTAATTTTGAAGCGATCGTTCAGCCGACCTATGACGAACAACTCACCCTCGCTAATTACACCCAAATCACCAGTAGGGAAAAAACCATCACAATTGTAAAAAGGGTGTTCGCTTTCAAAATAATTATCGACCAAAGTCCCGCCTCTGAGTTCAACTTCACCAATTTCACCTTCATGGCATAAAAGACCATCTTCAGTTCTTAAACGGATATCAAATGTACTCAAAGCTTGACCTACAGAAATAGCTTTGCAGCCATTTGCCAAAGTCACGATCCGGGGAATATCTTCTAACTTACAGCAGGAAATCATCAGGACTGCCTCCGCCATACCATAACAAGGCTTATCTGACAGTTCGCTCAACCACTCCACAGGATTCATCAAAAAATGCATTGGGGTACTCAGGTGCAAGTTATGCCTCACGTATAGGGTTGTGAGCAAACCACCTACTAATCCCATATCGTGATAAAGTGGCAGCCAACTTGCAGTTGCATCACTGGGTCTATTTTGAACATGGTTACTGATGACCTGCATTTGTGTCACAATTTTTCCATGAGTGACTGGAATTCCTTTGGGGAAAGAAGTCGAGCCAGAAGAAAACTGTACAAAAGCAATATCAGTATCCGTAATTGTTGCAAAATTTGCTGATTCTTGGGGCTGAATATCTGTGTCTGGTAAGTGTAGACGCTGGAGGCTCAATTCTAAACTTCTAATACTAGGTGCTTCCAACACAAATTCAGCTTGATATTGGGTTGTAACCTTCGTCAAAAATTCCAGGTAGCTCTCTTTAACAACACCCATGCTGTAGGGTTTGACTGACAGTGGAATTGCTCCCAGTCCAACTAAAGCAAAGAATGCAATAATCACACCTTCGGTTGTTTCAAAAGGAAACAGAATCCTTGAACCAGCTGTCACACCCGCAGCCCGAAAGTACTCCATATAGGCTGCAATCTTCTGGTACATCTCACAATAGGCGAGAAACTTAGACTCAGCAGCGCGATCCTGCTTTAAGAACAAGCCCAAGTGTGAGTCAGTATTCTTGAGAGCCTGAATCATTGCGATCACAGTCATCGACAGCTTAGTTCTAGGTTGTAAGTCTTGCATTGTTTTGACCTCAAGCATCTTGTTGCTTATTTTCATCAAGAAAATCTTGGAGAGTTCTAAGCGATCGTTCAATTGAATCAATGAATGCTACTTTCACAAGAGCATCAGCAGCAACCTTTACAGTTCCGTTTTTGAAAATCTCAATAAATTGGTGAAAAATTACTTGATAATAGTAATCTTCCTCCGCGTCTTTGAGTTTTGTAATAATCTTGACCTCTCCAGGTAATATTTCACGGATATAGTTGACTTCAATACGAGCAACTACAGGAATAATCCTCTGTCTGTGAAATAAGTTGTGATGCTCAAGCCATGACCATCGCCCTGCTTCTAGGTATTCGAGAACAGTGGCATTATTGACGTGACCCAAACTGTCAAGGTCATTCGGGCGTACCTGAAGTTTTAGGTTAACAGCTTCAAAGTTCATAAGTCGGTTGGCGTGAATATTTATTATCAAGGCAAGGTAGAAGGCAGAGGAGCCACGGCGTTGCGGAGGTTTCCCTCGTTGTAGCAAGTGGGGTGGCAGAAGGCAGAAAGGTGAATCACTTTCCGTCTTGGCGCTTTGCGTCGTTAGCGCAGCGTTAGCGAGTCTTCTCCCAAGGGGAGACGCTACGCGAACGAGCGTCTGGCAAAGTGACGAACCCAAAGGAGAAGAGAGTTTTTGTTAACTTTACTTTTTATTACACACTTCTGTTTATTTACATCTTTCTACTGCCAAATCGTTGCAATCATGGCTGTGGAGAAATAGCCACAACAGTAGACACATAATCCCCACTGTGAGATATAGAAAGGTGAACAGTCCAACCTTGAACCTGAAAATGCTCTGCCAGTGAGCCGTAAAATTCAAAGTAAGGTGCGTAACGGGAATTATGTCGCACTTCTACATCTGTCCAGTAGAAATTAGGGGCCATTGCCAAAGCCTTAAACAAGGCTTCTTTAGCTGAAAAAGTACCTGCCATACTTTGGAGAGGGTTTTTACTTTGGCTGAAGTAAAGGCACTCAGTGTTTGTAAAGAAAATGCCTGGAAGTTTCAAAGCTTCAACTTTTGTTAGTTCTGCAATCAGTTGAATATCATGCCCCAGTCCAATTAACATCCCACCAGATCCAGCCATGTCTGCTCAACTTCAGCCGCAGACGTTACCTGAATTCCTGTAATTTGTCTGAGAGCAGAAAATATCAGGATTTGTTTGCGCTCAATATTGTCTGGCAGAACCATCTCATACTTGATGTAATCCCACCAGTTGACGTGAGAATCCCTCTGCTCAAGATGTTGGCGGTTACTACCATAAAGTTCGCCCCCTTCTCGCATAAACAAGTGTGCAACAGCAAATGCGCCTTTGGGTGAGTACTCTTTACTATCAACTAAAGCTTTAGCAAAACTTATGAAGTATGTCAGATGCTGCGATTCATCAGCAGCAATTTGCTTAAATAGCTTTTTCAATCCAGGGTCTTGAGCAATACTAGCACACCAAGAGTAGTTAACCGTGGCTGTAATCTCTGAAATCGCTAATAATACTAGTGTTCTGAGCATGTCATCGTCGGGAAAAATCTTCCGAAACTCAATGACAGTCTCGTTACTGACAGGTTCTAGCCTGAGTAGAGTCGATAAGCGGTTAAGTGTGGTTTCGTGAAAGCTTTCTTCCTCATTCCAGTAACGGCTCCAAGTACTACAAGCTTGCATAATGCTTGCTAAAACTGGATTCCCATCTTGCCAACGACGACACTCAGCATCAGCCAATCTAGCCAAACGATCGGCTCCTGGCTTGGTAGTCAATTCTGCACGTCCAGCATTCCAGAGATTAGCTTTATCAAATTTACTCACAGCCTCCAGGTTAATCGCACCAATCATCTCCACTGCACTCCATCGGCGCTTTTCATGGAAATGGTGTTGTTCCCATATTAAATCAACTAAAGAGCTTCGTTGCTCGGCAACAATTGCATATAAGCTACTGACAATATCAGATCGAGAAATTGTATTTACCATAGTGAAGATACTTGAATTTAATTTTTAAGTTTTAGAGGTTATTTGAAAAGCCTTGGTGACTAACTCGAAGTCACGGCTACATAAACAAAACCCATCTACCCTTCTCTTCAAGACGCTGACGTATAGCTTGCTTCTCCGTTCGCGTTAGCGTCTCCGTTAGGAGAAGGAGTATGGTAACACCAAGGGTAAACATAGGTTAAAAAGCACACTTAATAAAGTTTTAGCTGCGTATTTATACTAAAGATGAGTTCCTATGTGTCCTGATGAAGTTTTTTAGCGGTAAACAAGGAGAACATACGTTAAAAACGCAAGTAGTAACCCGTCAAAAAATTGATCAGATTATTCTCTGTTTCAATCCCTAATTGAGTTATTCAAATTCAGGTGGCCATAATTCGGCTATTGCTAATTCCCAACCTGGAAGTAACTCTGGTATTACTAATTTGTCGTTATCTTTTAAATAACTGGTTCCTGGTTAGGGCGATAAACTGTAACTAAAAGTTTGTCAGAGTCAGTGAGAATACTTACTCTAGAACCAAGTTCTAAGAATAGTTTAATTTTCTCTTCCAGTGGTTTGATACGGTCACTTTTAGATTTGACCTCAACTGTGAGATCGGGGACTAACTGCACAAAATCACGCTGAGTTTTCTTGAGTCGTTCTGCCCGAACAAATGAAACATCTGGAGCGCGTAAGTTTCTTTTTTCCGGGTCGCCCGTAGTTTCACCGATTTCAATGCTTGGCAAGATAAAGCCAGCGCTGGAACCAGTAACTCTGCCTAGCTTGCGAGGCATGACCCAAATATTAAGAATTGATGATTGCCATACTGGACAAATTACTATTGATTATCAACCAGGACATCCTCATGGTTTTGTATCCTCAATTGATATGGGCGAAATTGCTATTTGTCAGGTGCTATCGTTCAATACTTTGATAATCAGTCAGACGAAAATCAGCCCAACCTAATTCATTTTTGACTTGTTTAAAACTCCTGATTTCAGGCGGTTTTTAGGTTTAAATATTTTAAACATTAATGGATAATCAATAAGACCAGCGCATTCTCAATAGATTTAAAAATAATCTCATTAAGGCTTGTTTATTAACAAAATTTTGGCGATCACTTTGAGGCTTGGAAAATAAATCAAACGAGAAATGCTGAGTTTTTCGTTGCTTCTTAACCTTGGTATTTATCAACCAATTTATCAGATGTATCAACAACGGTAAAAATCTATAAGGTTTATACGGGCAAAATTGGATAGTTTCTTTGAATGAGTGTCAGGAATTAGTTATGGAAATAATGGCCGCCGTTCGCAATAAGCAGCCATTTTATCACCAAGGTTTGATGGCTATGATGCTTATACACCAACCACTTTAATTTCTTTGTCGCCCCCTCAAGTGATTGGCTCAAAGCGGTGTAGATCGATAAAGCTTTGGTACTGGTTCAGTAATTCATGCTTCCGATTTCGTCTTCCCGGCTTTTTTAGAGACAGCAATTGCACCAACTCCAAACAATAGACCTAGTAGGGAAGTAGGTTCAGGTACTGATGTAGATGAAGAACTCAGAGTAATATTGGCAGCAGAATCTTGATAGATGTATGTTCCTGCCCGTCCGACTTCACCCGTCAAGCTAATTTTAGAGCTTGAAGTTCTTTCTAAGGTATATCTAGGGGCATCAAAAGCAATGCCAAAATCAACTACTAAATTCCAATTCGACCTAGAATCAAGCTCAAAATCAACATCTGGGGTTAAGTTACCGCCATTAGCAGAGCCTCTGTTCAAATTCAGGTCTAGATTGTTGACGGATAGCTCCCAATCGCTCAAAGTCCCGGACTCTGAGTAAACTACGAATCCCGAATATTCGCTCTCTTCTGGCAAAAAGTTCGTAAGGAATGGGGTAGTAGCATCGACTAAGGTAAAATCACCTGAAAATTCTTGCCTAGTTAGAATAGCTCCCAGCACGGGAGTAGCATGAAATACGCTTGCAACTATCAAACCAATCACGGCGATGCTAACTTTGGGGAGTCGAACTTGATTCATGGATTAAGTATGCTATCTAAAATTGTTGAAGGTATGCTATCACATCCGTGGCAACTTAAGATACACTCACTACACCAAAAAGTTCTGCGATGCCTGCGGTGTTCTCCTTGCCATCGCTCAGCATACCGGAGCGCAGGTTCCTGACAATCCCATCCTTCATAAGGAGAACCTGCTCCATATTCAACGCCTCGTGATGTGATGAACAACACTTTTTTACCGTTTGCAAGTCCTTTGACTTGACTATCCTCCTCGGTGAATGTGCGACCCACACGAACCACTTGATCAATGTATCCTTTGAAGTTGGACGGAATACTGAAGTTGTACATCGGCACGCTGAACACACACTGTTCAGCCGCTAAAAACTCATCCACCAACTCATCGGAAAACTTCAGCAGTTCAGCCATTTCTGGAGTCAGTGCTTCTGGTGGAGTAAGGACTTCAGTTATTACCATTTTTGTGCGATCGCTTACAGAAATTTTCCTAATTTTTAGGTGTGTCAACGCTTCTAAATATTTATTTAGTTCCACTAATAATTAGGTATACATGTTTTCAGGAAGACTGTATAATATATTAAATACGTTAAACCGACCGACAAACTGTAATATACCATCTAACTGACATAGATACCTGCTAGTCAATTATTTAACTGCACTAATCAACACCTCTCGCTTTTGTCTTATTGCTTGAGTTGGAGTTGTGCAATCTCAAATAGTCTGCATCCACGATAATTATAAGGAAAAGATTTCATGAGCAACATACAACTGTACTTCGCCAAAGCCTCTACTTTTTCTCAACGTACCCGTGTAGTGTTACTGGAAAAAGGTATTGACTTCACCCCGATAGAAATTGACTTACAGAACAAACCAGATGGGTACACTCAGATTTCCCAGTATGGCAAAGTCCCAGCTATCAAACATGGGGATGTTGAAATTTACGAGTCCGCCATCATCAATGAATATTTAGATGAGGTTTTTCCAGAGCCACCTTTGTTACCCCGCGATCCCGCAGCTAAAGCGATCGCTCGCATCTGGATAGACTACGCCAATACTCGCCTTGTCCCAGCTTTTAACAAATTTCTGCGCGGTAAAGATAGCCAGGAACAAGAACAAGGACGAAGAGAGTTCACAGAAGCACTTTTATATATTGAACAAGAAGGATTAGGCAAAGGTGATTACTTGTTAGGAGATCAGTTTAGCCTTGTTGATATCAGCTTCTATCCTTGGTTTGAACGTTTACCACTCTTAGAACACTTCCGCAAATTCACACTACCAGCAGAAACATCTCGTTTGCAGACATGGTGGAATCTGGTAGGCGATCGCTCCTCAATTCAAGCAGTAGCAAACCCTGTAGACTTCTATTTGCAAAGATTCGCCAAAGTTCTCGGTGAACCTGTTCCCGTTGGTGCATCTCAAAAATAAGACACAGGGATTGACAGAAATTAACTAAAATCCAAAATGGGATAACAGATGAGCTTAAATAACCAAGTTCTAGACAAACCAATTTCCGCACAACTGCCATACGTAGAGGCTAACCTGAGTTACCTGATTCCAATGGCAGAAAAACCTGTTAACTATACCTACGAACCGCCAGTCGGGATTCCCCGCACGAATGCAACTTATCAGACGCACAGACTACCAATTTACAATGCTCGTTCTATCTCAGAGAATATCTCGTTAGATAGAGAAGGTTTTGCATTTACTGGACATAATACTAATGTCCGCAACTTTTACGATGAAGACGAAGTACGCCGCGTCTACTATCCAGAAGCCGAGCAATTATTAAAAGAAGTGACAGGTGGAACAAAGGTAGTGATATTCGATCACACCTTGCGTAATGCCAGTCAATCCAAGCCAGGTGAGAATAATATTAAAGAACCTGCCTTGCGCGTACACAACGACTTCACCGCCAAATCCGGCTATACTCGCGCCCATTTGGAACTAGCAGCGCGGGGGATAGATGACATTGATACGCTACTAAAACAAAGATTTGCCATCGTTAATGTTTGGCGAGCGATTGCACAACCAATTCAAGAGTCACCATTAGCAGTGTGTGACGCCCAGAGTATTGCAATAACAGACCTTGTAGTTGGTGATTTAGTGTACCGCGATCGCGTCGGTGAAACATACGGAGTCACGTATAACGCCAAACATAAATGGTTCTACTTCCCGCAAATGCACAGAGACGAAGCTCTATTTATTAAATGCTTCGACTCCGCAGAAGACGGACACGCCCGTTTTGCAGCCCATACAGCCTTTGAAGACCCTACCAGCCCAGCCAACGCTCCCCCACGAGAAAGCATCGAACTACGAACATTCGTCTTTTACCCCGCATAGATTCCTCCAACTCTTGCTCTCTGCGCCTTTGCGTCTCTGCGTGATACAATCCACAATCTTATTTAACTTGGAGTAACTACCATGACTTCCCAACATTTTGACATCAAACCAATTGCCGGACGTATCGGTGCAAAAATCATCGGTATTGAGTGGAGCATTAACCTCAGCAACGAAATCATCAGCGATATCCGTAAAGCTTTAGTTAAACACAAATTTATGGTCATGTTCTCCCGTCACGAGAATCTGTAGTTGAGTGGTATCGTGGCACGTTACTAACGGCATACGAGTCGCGGTTAGATACCCAGACTTATGAACGATTCGTAGAACGGTATAGGGAAAAGTTATTTGAGAAGTTGGAAGATGAGCAACCTTTCTTTTTCCCTTACAAACGCATTTTAATGTGGGGACGCGTTTAATTAATTCGCAATTCGTAATTTGGATAGTAAAGATGTGATTAAGTATCTCTACTATTCCAAAATTCTGAATGTCGAGTAAATAATAATAATATAAAAATTATATCAAATTCGGATGTAAAGATACTTAGATTTACCAGCAATCACCAACTTACTCTCCAGAACGATAACTGAGCATATAGGGACTTGACGCAGGAATGTTAACATACTAAAAACCGATAGATTTATGATCGTTTATCAAAATATCTTTGCTAGCAATAATTCTCTATGTCTGAAAAATATCGCTTTGAAACATTGCAAGTCCATGCGGGACAAGAACCAGCTATAGGAACTAATGCCCGCGCTGTACCGATTTATCAAACAACGTCATACGTTTTTGACGATGCAGATCATGGGGCGCGGTTGTTTGCCCTGCAAGAGTTTGGCAATATCTATACGCGGATCATGAATCCGACAACAGATGTATTTGAAAAGCGAATTGCTGCTTTAGAGGGGGGTGTAGCAGCGTTAGCTACCTCTAGTGGTCAGGCGGCGCAGTTCTTGGCTTTAAGTACGATCGCACAAGTTGGAGATAATATTGTTTCCACCAGTTTTTTATATGGGGGAACGTATAACCAATTTAAAGTCGCTTTACCACGTTTAGGAATAAATGTCAAATTTGTCGAAGGAGACGAGGTAGAAAATTTTCGTCAGGCGATCGACGATCGCACAAAAGCATTGTATGTGGAAACCATCGGCAATCCCCAATTCAATATTCCCGACTTTGTTGCCTTAGCCCAAATTGCTCATGAAAATGGCATTCCCCTGATTGTCGATAATACCTTTGGGGCTGGCGGATATCTGGCTCGACCAATTGAACACGGTGCAGATATTGTAGTCGAATCTGCAACTAAGTGGATTGGTGGTCACGGCACTTCTCTCGGCGGCGTAATTGTCGATTCTGGCAAATTTGACTGGGGTAATGGCAAATTTCCCGTCTTTACTGAACCATCCCCCGGTTATCATGGGCTGATTTTTCAAGAAGTATTTGGTGTAAGTAGTCAATTTGGTAATATTGCCTTCATTATTCGTGCCAGAGTAGAAGGGTTAAGGGATTTTGGCCCCTCATTGAGTCCATTTAACGCCTTTCTGTTATTACAGGGATTAGAAACTCTTTCTCTGCGTGTAGACCGCCATGTGAGCAACGCTTTAGAATTAGCCCAGTGGTTAGAAAAGCAACCACAAGTAGCATGGGTAAATTATCCAGGACTTCCTCATCACCCTGCTCATGAGCGAGCCAAAAAATATCTCAGACACGGATTTGGCGGAGTCTTAAATTTTGGGATCAAAGGCGGACTAGAAGCGGGTAAAATCTTTATTAATTATGTCAAATTGGCAAGTCATTTAGCAAACGTTGGAGATGCTAAAACCCTCGTTATTCATCCTGCTTCCACAACACATCAACAACTAAGTGATACCGAACAACTTTCCGCCGGTGTGACATCTGATTTGGTGCGTGTATCAGTGGGTATTGAACACATTGACGATATCAAAGAAGATTTTGAGCAAGCATTTCAATTCATTAGTCATTAGTCATTAGTCATTGGTCATTGGTCATTGGTCATTATTCTCTTATGCCTCGTCAGTTCCCCTGTTTCCTGTTCTAGATGAATTATCAGCACTTCATTTCACCGCGAACTCAGTATTATCATTTGCCGATGCCATTTGAGTTAGAAGGAGGCGAAGTTTTAACTGGGGTTCAGGTCGCTTATCGGACTTGGGGAAAGTTAAACTTAGAAGGCGACAATGGAGTGCTAATTTGTCATGCTTTAACTGGTTCGGCTGATGCAGATGACTGGTGGGAAGGTTTGTTAGGTTCAAAAAAAGCACTGGATAGCGATCGCAATTTTATTGTATGCAGCAATATTTTGGGAAGTTGTTATGGCACTACGGGAGCAACTAGCATCAATCCCCAAACAGGAATCCGTTATGGCGGATCATTTCCAGCGATTACGATTCGGGATATGGTTCACTTACAAGCTACACTGATTAAATACCTGGGAATTAAATCTTTACAGCTAGTAATTGGCGGGTCACTCGGTGGGATGCAGGTAATAGAGTGGGCGTTATTATATCCAGAAATCGTGCAAGCAATCGCACCTATTGCGACTTCCGGTAGACATTCAGCTTGGTGTATTGGGTTGAGTGAAGTTCAAAGACAAGCTATCTATGCCGATCCCAATTGGCTTGGGGGTGACTACACACCAGAACAACCACCAAACCAAGGATTAGCTGTAGCGCGGATGATGGCGATGAGTGCTTACCGTTCTTGGCAGACCTTTACAGAACGTTTTGGACGACAGTATGATGCTTCTGCTGACCAATTTGCGATCGCTAGCTACTTACAAAATCATGGTCAAAAGCTAGTACAGAGATTTGATGCCAATACTTACATCACTCTCACCCAAGCGATGGATAGTCATGATATTGCTCAAGGTAAAGACTATAAATCTGTTCTGCAAAGCATTAAACAACCTGTTTTAGTTGTTGCTATTGATTCTGACATTCTTTATCCGCCCATAGAACAACAAGAATTAGCAGATTTAATTCCTAATGCTCAACTAGGTTTGCTGAAATCAATTCACGGTCACGATGCTTTTTTAATTGATACAGAAGCCCTTAATAAGCTATTAATTAACTTTCGATAAGCTTTCACACTCTTCCTCTTTATTCAACTCGCGCTCGGCTATCAATTCTAAATTCATAATGAATCTGATGAAAAGTAATCCATTTAAGCTAATACCGGCCTCTCACTTAATTTTGTCAGGACTTACGCAACTGTCACAAGCAATGGCACGGTGTAACCGCGCCGTGCGCCTATAACAACTAGGCGATAAACATAGGAACAGCCGGACGTTTTAGTTGCTGAACTAAATAATTGGATAACAATCCATGCTTAATTTGATAAATTGTTTGACCAGTTCTATAAGCTAAATCTTTGAGCCTAAACCAGACTAAAATAGCGCAGGCAATGTGATTTCTTTGAATACGACCCTTACGGCATTGACATGATTCAATAATGTTAGACCGTTTTTCAACAACTCATGGAGTATACCGATTTCAATTTAAGTGCTCGTAATGATAAATGCACCAACTGTACCAACTGGCATTCCACCAAGTTCTACATTTGGGCGAGCATCAGAACCACGAACAGCTATTACACATCCTTCAATTTTTGAAACTTTATCATTTTCACTACGGAATGCCCATCCTAAGAGTTTATACATCGCCCCATTTGTCTCTGCACTTGTCTCTGTAGGAGCATTCTGTACTTCTCCAGTTGCTTCAAACTTCACTGGTGAAATCCCTCTTTCTACGAAGGCTTTTACGTTCAATTTTACGTTTCCTGGTGGAGTCGGAATTACAAGACTGCCTATAGCATCAGGGGCAGGAGGTGGATCAATACTTGTCTCCAGATACAAATTCCCTTTTGCCCATTTCTTAGTAGTAATACTTGTTCCAGGAGGAGATTGCTTTTCTGGATCAGTAGGCAATATTAAGAAACTCTGATAAGTCCAGCCTTGCATCCAGAAAGAAGGAGTCCAAACGGTATTTGAATTACTCGTCATAAAGATTAGTTCTTGATAAATTAAACGATTCCTAGCTTTTGATAAATTTTTGAATCCACGACACCCATGAACTCAGCTATCTGTACAGATAATTTGGCGGTATAACTATTTATTATACGGAAAGTTTCCGTATAATCTTTTTTTAATCCTGATATATCAGGCATTCTAAGGAAATCCTGTTTGAATATACGGAAAACTTCTTTTTTACCCCCTTATTTGGGTATTGTACAGAATTTTTCCGTATAACCACCCTTCACAGGAGGATTATATGGAATTTTTCCTTATATCCCTTGGTGTTATCAAGAACTTTTCTGTATAACATCCTGATTTAGAGTATTAAACGGAATTTTTCTGTATAACACCGATGGAACAACGCCCAAAGAAACTGCTTGAACAAGTACAAGATGTTATCCGGCTTAAACACTATTCTTACCAAACAGAGAAGACTTACATTTACTGGATTCGACGCTATATCCTTTTTCATAATAAACGCCATCCTAAAGATATGGGAAGTACCGAAATAGAAACGTTTTTAACGCATCTTGCGGTTAATGAAAATGTGGCTGCATCAACGCCAAATCAAGCACTTCATCCTGTTCTAAGGAAACGATCGCCTTCTGATTTTAATTTAGCGATGTCTACGACGGGCGTAGATGCAGCACTGTGCCAGTTGCGTAAGTCCTGTTTATTTAAGGATCATAAAATATTACTTGGCATGATGAAAGGAGAAACACTTTCATAAGCTTTAGCTGCTTGCAAGACTAGTAAATCTTGATATTTTGCAGCAACAATTTGTATACCAACAGGCAAACCGTTTTTGGTGAAGCCACAAGGTAAAGATGCAGCAGGTTGTTGTGTAAGGTTGAAAGGATATGTAAAAGGTGTCCAATCTCGGTGCTGATGATCAATAGCTGATTGAGGTCGATTTTGTCCAACAGGAAAAGCAGCTATCGGTAAGGTGGGAGTAAGTAATAAATCATAGTTTTGATGAAATATTTGCATTTGCCGTCCCAATGCTTCACGGGCATCTTGGGCGTTGAGATATTCTACTAAGGTGAGGCGATCGCCTTCTTTGGCTGTAGCTTGCAAACCTTCTTCAATTACAGCTTGTTGTTCTGGACTAAAGCCACGCAATAACTTAGCTGCGCCAGCTTGCCAAAAGGTTTGAAAAATGGGACGAGGATTTACAAAACCTGGATCAACTTCTTCGACTACGATCGCAAAGGCGTTAACTAAGCTATTGTAAGTATTGATCCGTTCTAGGGCAGCTTTGGTTGCTGCAACTGGTGATAACTGGCGATCGCTATATAGCGATAACAGTTGAGAAGCAGAAAAATCAGCAATGTTTGACATATTTCGGTTTGAATAGATTTATTGAAACTACGGCTTATTAAATAGCTTGCTTCCTGGGAATGATTTATGGTAAGTTCCTATTTAGATTAATAACGGTAATTACGTCAGTTTACCGTAGTTTATTTCATAACTCAATCATCAAAATCAGCGCATTAATCAAAAGCTGAATACAGGTAACAATCAAGCTTTCCATGCAAATCCAAACTGTTGGTATTTTAAGTCCGGGTGACATGGGACAGGCGATCGCAGCCGTTCTCAATCAAAATGGATTGAAAACCATTGCCGCCCTAGACGATCGCAGTCAACGAACTCGGCAATTATCCACCATAGGTAACATCCAAGATGTATTCTAAAAAGGCAAAAGATATTTAATTTAGTGTGATGACTAAGCTAATTGAATACGAAGATAGCAGTGATGAGGTACGTGCGGTATACGACGACATTCGTGCTACTCGCCAGACCGACGAAATCAACAATTTTTGGAAAGCCCTAGCTAACCATCCCCCTACCTTACAGCGAACATGGCAGTCAGTCAAAGAAGTGATGACCAGTCCTGGAGAACTCGATCCACTGGTACGCGAGTTGATTTACATTGCTGTGAGTGTGACTAATGGTTGTGAATATTGCATCGCCTCTCATACAGCTGCGGCATATGCTAAAGGGATGAGTGAAACAATGTTTGGTGAATTGATGGCGATCGCTGCTACTGCAAATATGACTAATCGCCTCGCCAACGGTTATCGAATTCCGGTTGATGAAAAATTTAATCCTAGCTCTCCCAAGTAACTTGCTTTTTGTCTTGATTTGTGGTAAATTACTTTATATAAATAGCATATTTCTATCGACTTAGTGTAGTTTCAATGATTGATTTCATCGCAACTAAGGTAACTAGGTAGGAATTTAGCTTTTAGTTTGCTAATCAAGCAGTAAGCGTTAGCTATGCCGTTAGGTTTATCGTAAATAAAAGGGTTTAAATCCCCCTCTGAAAATGTCTTTAATTACGAATTACGAATTACGAATTACGAATTATTTATCGCGCACATAAACTCAAAATGAGCCAAATTGTAGAAGAAGTTCTAGCAGCTAATCTTAGTTACACTGATAAATTCGGTGATAAAGGTAATCTCACTATACCCCCATCTCGTCGGTTTGCAATTCTCACGTGCATGGATGCTCGACTTGACCCAGCTAAATTTGCTGGACTAGCTGAAGGAGATGCTCATGTAATTCGCAATGCAGGGGGACGTGCTAGCGATGATGCGATTCGCTCTTTAGTAATTTCTTACAAATTACTTGGTACGCGTGAATGGTTTGTAATTCATCACACTAATTGTGGGATGGAAACCTTCACTAATGAAATCATCAGCAATTTACTTTCTAGTAGCCTCAAAACAGCCAAGCTAGATGAAATAGGTTGGTCAGATATTGGATCTGGGTCGGGATCAAGCGAAGGCAAGTTTATCAATTGGTTGACTATTGATGACCAAGCCAAAAGCGTTTATACAGATGTACAACGGATTCGTTTGCATCCATTAGTTCCGAATGAAATTCCTATCTATGGCTATATCTACGATGTCAAAACAGGGCAATTGATTGAAGTTCCTGAAGCTACTAAGTTTGGTCAAGCTGCGTAGTTTTATCAATCGTTGCCATGATTTTAAGTGCTTTCATTACTACTCGTAGATGTTAAGTAGTAGTTAAGTTAATATCCAAAGCTTTTCCTAAACTCGACTTTTACGCTTTCGGTTCCAAAAGTTGAAAGATGGACTCACGGCTAACCAGTTCAGTTGTTTCACCTTCAGCGATCGCTTGCTCCATTGCCACGTTTTCAATAATTTCTGCCAGAAATTCAGAGACTTCTTTTCGATTGTCACGAATTAATTCGACGATCGCGCTTTTCAAGATTTCCTTAAGTTGATCTGGGTTTATAGTAATCTCAGACATTGTGCCTCCATTAGGTTAGTTTGAGTTTGATAGATTGATTCCTAACGCTTCAAGTTGCTGATTGATCCAAGCCGTTGCTGTTGCTTCATCGGTTGCGATCGCTCGTTCTACTCCTGTTTTAGCAATTTCTAGCAGTTGCTTGGATTGCCACCCGGTTTTATCGGCAGCAGTAACTTTAGCTTTAATGGAGTCACCCAAGTCATTCATTCGTTTTTCAGAAAAGATTGGGACAACTAACTTTCTTAAGCTTCCAAGACTTAAAAATGGATTAATTTGTCCAGTACAAGTCTGTTCAATCAATAATTTACCCATGAATGAATTGATAAATCCTGCAATGTAATAAGGATGAATTTCTGGTATAAATCGAAGCAGAGCCACATCTTGATTGATATTAACTAATTCATCTAGATGTTCAACAACAGCAGCATTTCCGATTCTTCCTTTAATGGTTAAGAGGATATCTCCTTTAGATAAATGTGTCCGTGTTAATTCCGTTTGATGATGGTGAAGTAAGACGCGTTTCTTTGTCTCATAGTTTATCTTAAAATCATGAATATGTTCAGCAGTGAGAAATTTAACTTCTCCGACACTCAGATCATGGTGCAAAGGAGTTTGACCGTTAGTTATACTCGTTAAAATCTCTTCGAGATGAATCATTTTCAGAGGGTTAAAACTCTTCAGCTTTGCTAAAACCTGATCATATTTTGGTTTATAGTGTTCAGCGTCGAAGCGACCGGAGGACAGGAACGACTCAGAAAAACTCTTGACGGCAACTGTTTCTTCGATAGGTTGCCAGTCCTTCAACCCAAGCTCCGACAACAGCAAATTCTCAGCTTGTAGGTAATTCTGTTTTGATTGCTCTATTTTTGAGTAGGCAAACTTGATTATTTTTTCTGTAAGTGTCTGAAATTCATCTGAAGAAAGAACAATCTTAATAAGCTTAACTTGAGTTAGCAATAAATTGGGTTGTACATTACTAATAATGAGCCGTTGAGTTTGATTTCTTCCAAGCTTTGAATTTAAAAAAGTAGATATATAGAATGAAGAAATACCTGCTTTAAGTGTTACGTTTGCTATTGCTTGATTTGAATTAGTGTATCTTGGCATTTGATAAGCAACTGAAGCATTACCTATCGTTCCAGCAATAGTAAGTAAAATTTGATTTTCTACAACCAAGGATTTATGCAAGACAGTTTTACTTAATGACTCATCAATTAACTTGACATTTTTCAATTTGATTACATTATCACCAATATCTGCAACATTAAGATACGGAACTCCTTCCTCCAAGTATTCTATTTGATTGCACAAAGAATATGCACCAAAATTTATGATCGATTTTGAGCAATAATTTAGATAAATTGCCTTTCTTGAGCGTAATAACTTGTCTAGTTCTATGTATTTCTTTTTAAAGTATTCAGCATCAAATCTAAATAGTAGATTCTCATCTAAAACGTCACTCAAACTTAATTCAACCGCTTCCAGCCCATCCATTAACCGCTCATACCTCACAGCATCAAACGGCGCAACAGATGGGCTAGATTCAAAAAAACTGAGCTTCTCCTTTTTGGCAAACTCAATAAACGCTTCCGCAATGCCGTCTTCCGTCAGTCCTTCGTGGTTATACAAATCATGATCCACGACTAAATGCACGTGAACATCTTGCAAAAAATCGCCCTCCACCCCCACCACTCGCTGCATCGGAGAAGGCGGCATCAATTCGCCCAGTTCGTCAGCAGGCGGTGAAGTAGACGATGAAATTTTCCGCCATATCTTCTCCCCAGAATTATCCTTCCCCGATTTCCGCATGGTTGCAAAAAAGATGTTGTAGTCATCCTGTCGAGGACAGAGTGCGCCCGCCTTCGGGTCATCATTCCACTTCTGCACAAACAGCACCGAAGTCTTCGTACCCGTGTGCGGCTTAAACGTATTGCCATGCAGCCCCACCACCGCCAAAATCCGGCAGCGTTCGGCAATGAAATCTCGAATATTTTTATCCGATGAATTGTTAAACCGTCCTTGGGGCAACACGATCGCCATTCTACCCC
Organism: Nostoc sp. WHI; assembly: GCF_015714725.1. GTDB lineage: Bacteria > Cyanobacteriota > Cyanobacteriia > Cyanobacteriales > Nostocaceae > Nostoc. Next base: position 5,288 of record NZ_WBKM01000297.1, on the reverse strand, counting down.
CCGGTTTCAAAAAATCCAAATTGCGCTCAATAAACAAAATATCGCGCCCTACCTTGGTTTGCCACTTACCATCGGGCTTTTTTGCCAAATCATAGCGGGCAATCATGCGCGGTTCTTTAATATCTCCGGCAAAAGGCGGATTCGCCATCAACACATCAAACTGAAACCGTTGGTAGCTGCTTTTATCGGTGCGGAGCTTTTTCAACCGAGAGAACGCCCGATTGTAGGTATCATCCCAGTCTTCTTCTTTAGTAATTTCATCCCACAATTCATAATCCAGCGTATTCAGATACAACACATTTTGTTCACCGTCCCCTGCAATCAGGTTTAGCGTTCGCGCCACCCGCACCGCCTTTTCATCAAAATCAATCGAAAATACCTTTTCCTTGACATACTCATTACACTCTGGCGGCTTCGGTTCAGCTGTAAACATATGACTGGCTTCCCGTCCTTGATCGCGCATAATCTGCTTCCAGACATGAAACATCGTATGCACCGGAAACCCCGATGAACCCGCCGCCGTATCGATCATGTACTCATACTCTTGCGGATTGAGCATCTTTACGCACATATCAATTACATAGCGCGGCGTGAAATATTGCCCTTTATCTCCCTTGCTGCTTTGGTTAATCAAATACTCAAAGGCTTCATCAATTACATCCAGATTGGAGTTAAACAGCTTTACATTCTCCAAGGACGACACACAAACCGACAAGTGCGAAGGCGTGAGGCTAATCTTGGCTCCTTCACTAAACACACCCTGCCACTTTTGTTTAGCTTTGTCGAATAAATCCTGAATCTTGGTTTTGAGTGCGGCTTCTGTCTGTCCCGTATTGCGAAACTCTAGAGAACGGGTTTCACGGCGGTTGCCCTGCCCAGAATACCACTCATCATAGAGCTTGGTAAAAATCAGCTTAAATAGTTCCTCGAATACATCAACCCCAGCATTCGCCAGCACCTCATCTTCCATTTCTTCGATCAGGGTTTTGAGAGATTTATTCTCCTTTATCAACTTGTCATTGGCGATCAAGTCTTCCAGGGTGAACTTGATCTGAAGAATATCTGCTAGGGTTTGATTAGCGTTGGGTAAAGCAGGGATATCTTCAAAATAATTGGGATCTTTGCGCTGGTAGTAGGAAATTTGATCGCCATTTGTCCAAATTGCGATCGGCGCACCCGTCGCATTGCAGTACGATCGCAACTGATCCTTCCCGTCTTTCAGCTTTGGCTTTTTTAACTCTACCAACAGATACACCGTGTTTGGACGGTCTTTGTCCATCACCACAATGTCTGCCCGTTTTACCTCCCGCCCAAAGTTTACCCCATACTCGACCTGAATGCGACTGAGAGGATAGTGCAACCGTTGAGTCAAAATCTGTAAATATAGCTGCCGAATTGCTTCTTCTGGCGTAAGTTTAATTGTTTTCTGACGCACCAAACAAACAATATAAGGCACTTCGCCACTTTTGGTTGCTTTAAGAGTAATGCTCTGCTCTAACTGCTCAATTTCCGCCACAGTAAACTGCGACAGTTTGTAGTTTGAGTCTTTGAGGATATCGGCTAGGTTCATCAGGCACTACAGAATCTACATAAAGGCTTAGTCCGTTATAGAGTGTAACGCTATTGTAGAAACCGACCAATAGATTTTCTTAATACTAGACAACAAATTGTTGAAAATAGACTTGTGTTCTGAACGAAAGGGCTTGTGTTCTAAACGAAAAGGCTTGTGTTCTGAACGAATGGACTTGTGTTCTGAATGAAAGGGCTTGTGTTCTGAATGAAAGGGCTTGTGTTCTGAACGAAAGGACTTGTGTTCTGAACGAAAGGGCTTGTGTTCTGAATGAAAGGACTTGTGTTCTGAATGAAAGGACTTGTGTTCTGAACCAAAACCATCAAAATTATTCCAGGTGCTTTGGTTCTTGGAGGCAAAACTGTGACAGAGGCGATCGCCATTTTTGAACAATCCCCTGGGATCAATCAACCCATCTTGTACGTCTTCTGAATTTATCCAAATCCAGTTTCATCATAAAAGCAATAGACGTAGGTTGGGTAGAGCGGAGCGCAACCCAACATATATAAGGATGTTGGGTTACGCAAAGCCTCCACCCAACCTACAATTTTTTTGCTTGGTCAAGCTGCGTAGTTTGATCGTGTAGCATAAAAGTAGCATTTAATAAAGTAGCTATTTGTGTAAAAACCTCCCTTGCGGGTGAAGCGTATTCGCTTATCGCAATTGGATTTCCAGTATCACTACCGCTACAAATGCGGGAATCAATGGGAATTTGTCCCAACAGAGGCGCTTGTAATTCTGCGGCCAGTTGTTCGCCGCCACCACTACCAAAAATCGGTGTGCGTGAACCACAATCACCGCAAATTAAATAACTCATATTTTCAACGATACCAAGAACAGGAACACCCACTTGGCGAAACATATATATATTACGTCGTACATCTGCAACAGCCACTTGTTGAGGAGTTGTCACTAAAATGACTCCACAAATTGGGCTTTCTTGGATAATTGTAATTTGAGCATCACCTGTACCGGGAGGTAAATCTATCAATAAATAATCTAATTCACCCCATTGCACATCTTGCAAAAATTGCGTGATAATTTTATGCAATACAGGCCCCCGCCATGCCAAAGGACGATTTGCTTCTGCAAGTAAACCCACTGACATTAGTTTTATTCCCTGCGCTTCTAGAGGTAAAAACTTATCACCAGTGGGAGTATTAATTACTTGAATATCAGCTTGTCCTAAACCCAACATCTGGGGAACATTGGGGCCATAAACATCAGCATCTAATAATCCTACTTTTGCACCTTGTAATTTTAAAGCTGCGGCGATATTAACGGCTGTTGTGGATTTGCCCACACCACCTTTACCACTAGAAACTGCAAGAGTTATTTTAACACCTGGAATTGTACAAATTTGAATATAAGTTTTTTTACACCAAGATAGAGATGATAATAAGAATTGAATTTCTGGCTGTAATTGATGCTGATGAGAACCAATATATAAACGTAAGTAAATATAGTCATCAACTATGCGTAAGTTTCGTACCATTCCCAAACTAATGATGTCATTTTTTAAAATAGGTTCGATAACCTGTTTGAGGAGTTGGACTACTTCTGGCTGACGAGAATCTGGTTGCACTTTATCTATTGCTCTAGTTTAAATATTCTCTAAAACTTCTCTCACCCAAGCTTCTTCTTCGGGTGATTGCACTATCTTTAAAGGTTGTGAATAATCAATTGCCAAGTCAAATCTAGCACGTTCGTAAACTTCGTTTAATAACCTTTGCAATTCAACTATCGGTTCAGGTTCTCCCTCACGCAAAGGTACAGGAAAAATAGGAATTGGGTTTTTTAAATCGAAAGTATATAAATCTGCATCAGGCCTGTTGTAGCTGCGACTAACTAAAATACTATAATCTGTAACTGACGCTCCGAGAATAGGCATTGACTCACCTTGTCTCAAGAGGTCAATTTCTACTAAATTGGTTGCAGAAGCCAAAATTTTCTGTCGTTTGCTTTCGTAGGCGGCTCTACCTTCTTTGGAGCGTTTATTTTTAGGAGAAAGTATTTCAATCACAGCGACAACTTCTTTGCTTGAAGTTGCTCGCACCTCTAAAAATCGCTCAGTTATCTGTTCAGGTACAGGAACTTTTACTTTACTGGGTTCAGCAAGTTTCGCAGCAGTCAAAGTTGTACTGTTATCTGTAGTGTTACGTTTAGCAACTGCTACATCAGCAATTCCTACGAGTAAGATATTATCTACACTAGTGTAAACTCGCTCTTCAATGGAAACTCGGTATTTAGGGGCGATTTGAGGAGTTAGGTCATCAGCGATCGCTACAATCAAACGATTGTGAACTTGATGCCAAAGTTCAGGCTGTTCCAAATACGGGTTCATTCCAGGAAATGGATTGTCCATTAGACTTTCCCTTAGTGATTTACTGCTCAATTGAGACTATTCTATCTCTTTGAATCTTCTGAATTGCCCGTTGTGCTTGAATAGACACTTCTTTATCAGGATCATCTAAGGCTTGTTGTAGGGGGTTAATAACGTCAGGATGAGCTAAATTCCCAAGAGCGATCGCAGCTTCTTTCCTTACATCTGCATATTCATCTGTTAATGCTTGAATTAATCCCGGCAAAACTTGAATATTTGGGATTTTTTGCAAAGCTTGTGCTGCTGATTTGCGTACTTGCCAATGTTCATCATTTAAAGCTATTCCTAATGCTGAAATTGCTTGATTATTTTCATGAATAGCCAGAGATTTAGCTGCATTCCGGCGAACTTGCCAGTCACTATCATTTGTAAGTGCTTGACAAAGTATTGTAATCACTTCTGCATCTTGTAAATGTTCTAAAGTTAAAGCAGCAGATCGACGTACAATTGCTTCTTCATCAAAGATTAAATCCAAAGCTTGAGGACATTTTTCTAGTTGATTGATATATCGCAGTGTGGTAATAGCTGCCTCACGTAATTCAGGATTTTTTGATTCTAAAAATGGTAAAATATCGGGTAAAGATTGAATATCATGTATCTTCCGCAAAAGTACTAAAATATTTAATTGAATATTTACATCATTACTTTGGAGTTTATCTAGTAAAAGTAACAATTCATCTTGTGTAACTAACTCGCTTAATGCTGATGCGGCTTCAGTGCGAATATCTGTATCTGCTGAACTGAGGCATTCAATTAAGGCAGGGATGGCAACAGGATTGGCAATTTCCCAAAGGGCAGATATTGCTATTTTCTGAACAGTAATATGTTCGTCTTTCAAAGCTATAATTAAACCATCAATTGTTTCGTCATCGCCTAGATGTTGCAAGGTTTTGACAGCTACTATACGATCACTTATGTCAGGCGATCGCAGCATTTCTAGCCAGTCTTTGAGGTCATCGTTCATTATTTTTTACCACAGGTAGTTAACGTAACAAAAAGGGAATTTGTACTGTAATTGCATTGGTTGGACATTCTTTTTCACAAGGCAGGCAAAACCAACACTCATCATATTTCATATAAGCTTTGCCTGTTTCTGGATTTTTAGCCAATACATCCAAGGGACAAACTTCAATACAGACTGTACATTTTTCTAGACATTTCGATTCATCAACGATGACAGGAACATCTATTCTCTGATTGATTAAAGCCATAAAATAACTCCCTGATTTTGTAATTAAACCGTTAAGCGATAAAATAAATGGGGTAAATTGAAAAATTTTCTATTGCGCTGTAACCCAACATCCAATACAGTTCGGTTAACGTGTTTATTCCTCG
>NZ_WBKM01000268.1 GCF_015714725.1 Nostoc sp. WHI | reverse complement strand
CGGCTAAGTCCTTTGCCCGTCTCTTTGTAAGTCTCGATAGATTTATTTAGAGCGTAATTCCACCACCATCTAGCACACCCAAAAGTTTGAGCTAATTGGATTTGTTGCTCAAGTGACGGATATAAACGGACTTGTACCACTTTGTGTAACACTTCACTTTCACCTCCTTGATAGGAATACTCTACCACAAATGTATTTTATGATAAAGTACTTAAACAAAATAATTAGGGATTCGTCATACATCCGAAATTTGTTTTTGCTTGATGCAAAAAATCAATTCCAGATGCAATCCTCATCCCCTGCTCCCTATCCCCACCTTATGAGTACATTGAAGGTGGGGACTTCCGCAACACGTTAAGCAGGGTGGCTATTGCCTACTTACCTATGCAGGGGAGCAGGGAGACAAAAGAAAAAACTTTACCTTGTCTCCCTTGTCCTGGTGTTACCGCGTCAGTCTCAATTGATCGATTTCAACTTTACAGGTTACTAATGCTGCGAGCGATTTCTGCATCTGCTGATTCTTCGGACACGCGCAGGATTTTAGCCCCCAATTGCTGTAACTTTACATCAAGTCGATCATAGCCGCGATCGAGGTGCTGTAATCCCTGAATTGTGGTTTGTCCTTCCGCCGCCAGTCCTGCTATGACTAGCGCTGCCGATGCTCGCAAGTCTGTGCCTAACACTGGTGCGCCAGACAATTTTGGCACTCCCCGGACGAAAGCAGTGTTGCCTTTGACACGAATATCTGCCCCTAAGCGATTTAACTCTGAGGCATGACGCAAGCGATTTTCAAAGACAGATTCGTTAATCACACTGTCGCCTTCCGCCAAGGTTAGTAAAGCCATGAACGGCGCTTGCATATCTGTGGGAAAACCTGGATGGTATTGAGTTTCAATGTCCGTTGCCTTGAGAATTTCCGTTGGCAAAATGCGTAAGTGTTCAGGCTCTTCTTCAATAATTGTCACCCCAATATCCCGCAGCTTGGCAATCACTGGTACAAGATGTTCTGGAGCTACCGGCGAGAGGATAAGTTCTGAACGGGTAATTGCTGCTGCTAACAAAAACGTCCCGGCCTCTATGCGATCGGGAATAATGGTGTAGTCAACAGAATGCAACTTAGGGACTCCTTCAATAATAATCCTGCTAGTCCCCGCTCCCTTAATTTTTGCTCCCATCGCGTTACAGAAGTTAGCCAAATCAACTACTTCCGGTTCTCTGGCAGCATTTTCGATGATCGTTTCGCCCTCTGCCAGGGTAGCCGCCATCATCAAGTTTTCCGTCGCTCCGACACTGGCGATATCTAAGTAAATCTTCGCTCCTTTTAATCTCCGGCTGCTGCCAGGGACGTAGGCATTACAAATGCCATGCTCAATCTGCACCTCGGCTCCCATTGCTTGCAGTCCCCGAACATGCAAGTCAACTGGTCTTGCCCCAATAGCACAACCACCTGGTAAGGGCATCTGCGCTACTCCTAATCTTGCCAAAATGGCACCAATGGCAAAAAAACTCGCCCTCAACTGGGTAACTAGTTCATAGGGAGCTTTTGATGTTTTAATTTCGCTGGCGTTGATGTCTAAAATATCACCTTGCCGTGTTAAGCGTAAACCCAAAGCCGATAATACCTGAGCCATCCGCTCTACATCCGCTAATAAAGGGACATTACGGATGCGACAATCACCCGGACACAGCAAGGCTCCAGCCATGATTACCAGTGCTGAATTTTTTGCCCCGCTAATTTTCACATGACCTCGCAAAGGATGCCCACCCCAAATTTGCAAGACTGAGGAGTCTGCTTCGGGAGCAAATTTGGCATCTGGTAAGCTGGTAGAAGGATTAATAAGCCTACCTCCAAAAGTAATACGTATTTTATATGTTTGAAGTTGGTTTTGATTCTACATTAAAGATTCAATTTGTCCACGTTTTAGCGCGCCATCTTGCATATAAAAATTGTGTTTTAGATAAAAATTAAAGGCTGAGAATGAGCAATAGCAGGCTTTTCGAGCTTTTGAAAAATTTAACAAAAACGAATGACTAATTAGTAAATTTAAGCAAAATTAAATACTCAGTAAAATAACTTAAGTGTTCTTTAGAAATCAATGGTGTATTGTTCAGTTAATATTTTTATTTGACCTATTTCCTTAAAAACTCGTTTCCAGTCCGATATTCTTCACGAGGCGTTATAATTGCACTTGACAAAGGTAAAATATTATGCGAAAATAAGAAATTGTGGATAAGTAAAATTTGCCAGCGGAACTGGCGGAATTGGCAGACGCGCTAGATTCAGGTTCTAGTGCCGCAAGGCTTCCGGGTTCAAGTCCCGGGTTCCGCATATCAATTTTGGATTTTAGATTAATCCAAAATCCAAAATCCAAAATCCAAAATCGTGTTGACCAGTTTACAAAATTCCTTAGTCAAACAAATCCGGAAACTCCACTCTACTAAAGAGCGGCACAAGCAGGAGTTATTTTTACTGGAAGGGACGCACCTGTTAGAGGAAGCTTGTGCGGTGAATTACCCACTAGAAACAGTGTGTTGTACCCCAGATTGGCAAGCAGCCCATTCCTCACTGTGGTCAGAAGCTAGTAGCCAATGCGATCGCGCCGAAATTGTGAGTAGAGAAGTGTTGGATGCGATCGCTACCACAGTCCAACCCGATGGTGTGGTGGCAACGGCAAAACGAAGCAATCGCCAAACTCAAGTGCCTTTTACTGGTTTAGTGCTAGCTTTAGAAACAGTGCAAGATCCGGGCAACCTGGGTACAATGATCCGCACAGCTGCTGCTGCTGGGGCATCGGGGTTGTGGGTAAGTGGAGATAGTGTAGATTTAGACAGTCCTAAAGTTTTACGGGCTTCTGCGGGGCAATGGTTTCGCCTAGCAACGGCCGTAACGGAAGATTTAAAAGCGATAGTGCAACAGAGTCAGCAGGCAGGAATGCAGGTAGTAGCAACCTTGCCCAGCGCGACTTTAACTTATTGGGAAGTGGACTGGCGAAAACCCAGTTTGATTTTACTGGGAAATGAAGGTGCTGGATTGTCAGCAGATTTAGCAGCGATCGCAGACAAGCAAGTTAGAATTCCCTTGAGTCCTGGGGTAGAATCCGTGAATGTGGCGATCGCAGCTGCTTTAATGTTGTACGAAGCTCGGCGGCAAATGAGTCAAGAGTTAGGAGTTAAAATTTAGAACTCATAACTCATAATTTTTATTTCGTTTTTTTTCTTTCTTCGAGAAATTGTTCAATATCAGCAACTGCATCCTCAAGAGCCGCCAAATCAATAGTTGTCAAGTCTTGAGCGAGTTCGACTTCTTCGACTTCATTGACACTACTGGTATGCAGTTGTGGGATCTCTTCTTCCTCGGCTGAAGTTTTTTGTAAGATATCCTCCAGTTGCTCAAGGGACTCTTCAAACACTTGATCAGCAGCGCGGCGCTGTTGTGGCTGACTTTGCTCCATAATATTGACTTGAAAATCCTGATTTACTGATCTAATTTTGATTACGGTTTTTACAGATTTAAATTTTGCACTCCTAACATCATAGTTGTGTATTCTGGTATGCGTCGAATTATACTATTGGGCATCTGATGGTATTTTTGCCTTTTGAAAGACCTGCTCAACAGTAAATTCCAGTCCCTCAAATAGGGAATCTTGGAGTAATTCTTCTCCCATATAAGTTTGTGGTGCTGCATCTGGATAAAAATGATTTATGGCTTGGAGTATCATGACTGAATAATTCGTAATTAAAACACAGAACAATTAATTTTAATTCTGGCTCCTGAATTCTGACTGCTGAATTCTTCTTCAAATTGTTTGCATTCCCTGCAACACTTGCCGAATGATATCTGATGGCACCTCATCAGTAACTGTCACTACACCAATCTCTGTTGGTAAAACAAACCGCACTTTCCCCGCTTTGACTTTTTTATCTAACTGCAACGCCTCAATAATTGCTTCAATATCTACCCCTGATGGTAATTGAGTCGGTAAACCCGTTTTTTGAATTAGAGCGTTTTGACGTTCCGTGTCTTCCTTTTGCCACATTCCTAAATCTACAGCAATTTGCCCGCCTGCTACCATGCCAATGGCCACCGCTTCACCATGATTCACTAGACGATAACCAGTTAAACTTTCCACGGCATGACCGATGGTATGTCCATAGTTGAGAATCGCCCGTAATCCACCTTCTTTTTCATCTTTGCTAACAACGTCGGCTTTAGCTTGACAAGAACGCATTAATATGTATGTTATTAGGTCTGGTTTTACATAGCGGAGTTGATCGAGGCGTTTACTTGCTTCCAACTGGGCAAACAATTCAGCATCCCAAATCACACCGTACTTGATGACCTCTGCCATTCCTGCTCGAAACTCGCGCATAGGAAGAGTTTTTAGGACTTCTGGATCAATTAATACTAGACGTGGTTGATGAAATGCCCCAATCAAGTTTTTGCCGTGGGGATGATTCACGCCAGTTTTGCCACCAATTGCCGAATCTACCATCGCCAACAGAGAGGTAGGCACTTGGACAACATTAATGCCACGCAGCCAAGTTGCGGCTGCAAAGCCAGTCATATCGCCAATCACACCTCCACCCAAAGCCACCATAGTAGAAGAACGTTCTAGGCGGTTTTCCAAGGCGATATCGTAGAGTTTCTGGATGGAGTTGAGGGTTTTGTAGCGTTCACCAGGTGGTAGGCTACAGCTAGCAACTTCAAATCCAGCAGATGTTAGCGAAGTTATCGCTCTTTCCCCATAATGCTTAAAAATCGTCGGATTAGAAACCAGCAGTACCTTCTTACCTAGATTTAGATTGGCCATGTGTTGACCCAGTTGATCTAAACTCGAAGGTGCGTTAGCGTAGCTCACCGAAGGTATCGCAATCTCATAAGACTGCTCTGGTAGATTTACATTAATTACAGAAGTCATTACCCAACCCCAAACAAGCGCCTGTGGGCTGTATTCTATCGCAATCTGGGGGCAGGGGCTG
>NZ_WBKM01000224.1 GCF_015714725.1 Nostoc sp. WHI | reverse complement strand
GAGTACCATCAACGTTGGGAAGTCGAGAATACGATTGACGAACTCAAAGTACATCTTCTCGGACGAAAAACTCATATTCGTTCTCAAAAGCCACGAGAGGTGGTGCAAGAAGTTTACGGTTTGTTATTAGGACATTGGGCTATCCGGTTGTTAATTTTTCAAGCTGCAAGCAACGCAAACATTTCACCCTTACGTGTAAGTTTCACAGGAACATTACGAGTTGTTCGTCGCGCCCTTCCCAAATTCCAGCGCTTACAACCACAAGAACTTCCCTTTTTTTTAGTTGGTTAACAGTGGAGATTCTTGACCAACTTTTACCTGAAAGGGTTCATAGAAACAACCCAAGGGTTGTGAAAAAGCCTGTATCAAAATTTCGCTCGAAAAAGGTTAAACACAGAGGTACTGGAACAATAACCAATCCTCCTGTGTTTGTTGTTTCAAGCACTGCATAGCCTTAACTGAACCGTATTGAAATATAGGGGCGCAAAGTCTTGCGCCCCGTCAGCTATATATCAATTGTTTTAGGATTTCGGTTGTGCAGCTTGTCTAACAACTTGTTCATCAAAGCCTAACGCTTGAGCTATCTGCTCAATACTTAAACCCAACGCTAATAACTGTGGTATCGCTTCTAACTTAGCTTCTTGTCTGCCTTCTTGTTTACCTTCTTGTTTACCTTCTTCAAAAACATCTTGGTAGAATCTAGTTTGCCTTAACTCATTTTCTCCAAACATTTTTTTTATCTCCTCTCGGCTCAATCGCGGCAACTTGTAGATTAATATCGTCTCTATTAAGCTAAGCGAAGTTTTGGTCTTAGCGCACTCTATTGTTTTAGGGGTTCGATTGTATAGCTTGCCTAACAACTTGTTCGTCAAAGCCTAACGCTTGAGCTATCTGCTCAATACTTAAACCCAACGCTAACAACTGGGGTATCGTTTCTAACTTACCTTCTTGTCTACCTTCTTGTCTACCTTCTTGTCTACCTTCTTGTCTGCCTTCTTGTCTACCTTCTTGTCTGCCTTCTTGTCTGCCTTCTTGTTTACCTTCTTGTCTACCTTCTGCAAAAACATCTTGGTAGAATCTAGTTTGCCTTAACTCATTTGATCCAAACATTTTTCCTATCTCCTCCTGGCTAAATCGCGGCAACTTATAGATTAATATCGTCTCTATCAATTGTATAATTTCTCTGATAGTAGCGACATCTGAAATTTGCTGTCGGGCATTGTTGACTATTTCGATAGCTTTTGTTGTCGCAGTTGATTCGGGTTCGATGATGAGTTTAACTGTCTCTATGCCGATTGATGATGCCTCAATTGAGCTTAATTCGTCAAGATACACACAAGTCACTCGTTGTGAGTTGAGTAATTCTGTATATCTTTCGGTATCTCCATTATCAACGCTGCGGTTGGGGAAGATGACAACACCACGCCAATTGTTAGTTAATTCGGTTTTGTCGAGATAGTTAAAGATTTCAGTAAACAAACGCGAGTAGAATTTTTTATCTGGTTGAAATTGGACTTCTGCAAAATAGATGGGTAATTCTGCTGCATTTGGAAGGAAGACGCCATCGATTCTAAATGCAAGTTGTTTGACCTCTACTGAAGAAAATTGATAAGCACTAGCTAGTTGCGGCGGTTGGTTAATTAGTTCAAAGAAAGTGCTGGGGATACTTTGAAAGATCCGATAAAAGATACTGTCTGTTTTCAAGGGAGCTAGTTTTACAGTTGATGAACATATTTTACACTTTGACGATCGCGTGGTGACTCTTTAGACTATACGAAAGTTGGCTGGTAAGATACTGCATATATGTATGTCAACAATTCAATAAAGAATATTTGAATTGTGTTAGGTGACGATACAAAAAATATTTAAATAATATTAGGTGTTTAAAACTGACATTAATATTGGCAATTTCCCTATAGATTTTTAGAAATAGGGTGTTTTATAGTAAAAAGATTGATTCATTTGTTGGGCATAGGGCATCAAGAAGGGGATAGAGTTTATGAACTGTCTTTTGTCTCCTATCCCTAATGTCAGACAAAAAAGGGGAATTCTGCCTAAGGGACTCGAAGCCTGCGTAAATCAGTATGGCCCGTGATGAGATGCGATCGCGTATCTCTATCATTCGTGGGCGTTGACAGACTCAATTCCCAATTGGCTAGAGTACGGCAGAGTTATGACCCTTAGCATTACAGATTCAGCAGTGAAGGCTGCGATCGCAGCAGTTGCGTCGGAGTCAGCCTCAGCAGAGGAAAAAATCCAAATGCTGATCGAGATAGCGCAGGGTTTTCAAAAAAAGCCCAAAACTGCCCAAGACTTGCGGAATGCAGTTGGTTTATATTACCGGGCATATCAGATGTGTGGTGAAGAGTATCCCCTACTGAAAGCCAGGGCGCAAGTGGGGATGTCAGGAACGTTACAGGCAATACCGGATGTTGAGTACCAACTGCTGCTGCAAGCGAAAGTCGGTTATGAAGAGTCGCTACCAATTTTACAGCAATTAGCCTCACCAGAGGAAGTGGCAGAAACGCAGATGAATTTTGGGCTGGTGTTGCAGTCGCTTGTACCATTCAATTTGGCACGGATAACTGACAGCATCCAAGCTTATCATGAGGCGTTGCGGGTGTTTAATTGGGAAAATTACCCGCAGGAATACGCGATTTTGTATAACAATATTGCGATCGCTTACCTTTCTATGCCCTTAGCATCAGAACGGGAATACTTGCGTCAAGGGTTAGCAGTGCAATCATTTGAAGTGGCGCTAAAGCATATTAATTTGATTGATCATCCCAGAGAATATGCCATGTTGCAAAACAATTTGGGTAACGCTTTGCAATACTTAGTGAGTTCCCATCCTGTGGAGAATAATTTAAGAGCGATCGCAGCTTACGATGAAGCGCTAAAAGTCCGTAACTCCAAAGATACACCTCTAGAGTATGCTAACACAATTTCTAACAAAGCCAACGCTCTATTCAACTTACCAGACGAGCAGGAAAAACCAGAAGTTGGTAATCCTAAAAATCTTTCGCAAGCGCGTATCTACTATCAGGACGCTTTAGAAATATTTACCAAATACCAACAAATTGGACAAGCAGAGGTAGTAGCCCAAGCGCTACAAGATGTAGAAGCGGAAATCAATGGTTAGGAGTTATGAATCTAATTTACTTCCTAACTCTTCACTTTAATCAGGAGGACAAAACAGCATGAGAGATATTTTGACCAGCACTACTTTAAGAGATTTTCTTACAAGTTTAGCAGATGGCGACTTAAATATAGCAACAGAATTCGTGTGGGTAATAATAGCAACAGCCTTGTCTATGATCGGCGGTGCAATTGGTGGAATGCTGTTAGCTGGAAAAGATATAGGCTATCAGTTTTCAGCAATGCTTGGTGCATTATTTGCCCCTGCTGGTGTAATTCCCGCCATCCTTTTAGGGCTTACTATCTTAAATTTATTGACCAATTATTAGGAGAAAATATGTTAGAGATCGGATGGTTTTCTGCCAAGTTATTTTTTAAAGGAAAGCTACTACGCGACCCGATGTATTTTGTCAAGCAAACTACTATTGGTATTGCTGTAGGTTTCTTCCTGTTAATGTTACTCGCACAAGCCCCAATTCCCTTCTACTTACCAATAACATTATCTAGCTTAGTGACAGGCATGATTATGCCATTTCTCCTCAAAGATTTCAAAATGAAGTGAATTGTCCTTTGTAAATAACTGATGACCAATGCCTAAGTAGGTATAATTAGTAGGGTGTGTTACTAATGCCTGATGTCCCATGCTCAATTTTGGATTTGCAATTTTACATTATTCAATCCAAAATCTAAAATCCAAAATCTAAAATTCTTCTCCCCCATGTCCAACCTTGAAGAATTAGTTCAGGAAATTAACCGCTTTGAGGCAATTATATCTGAGTGGGATGAAAGCCAACGGTGCGTAGCAGTGGGTTTAAAAAGAGCAATTGAAGCTTTACATAAAGCTGCATTGACTAATTTGATTAAAAGTCTAAAACAAGAATCAATGTCAGCTTTGCGTCATGCTGTTGCTGATGAAGTAGTTTATGCAGTGCTACTGTATCACGAACTAGTCAAACCACCAAAACCACCATTAGCACAACGCATTCAGACAGCCCTTGAAGAAGTTCGCCCAGGTTTAAAAAGCCATAATGGGGATATAGAACTAGTGGCAATTAAACTACCAGATACAGTAGAAGTCAAATTAATCGGAACTTGCAGCAGTTGTCCGGCTTCTACTTTGACTTTATCTCAGGGAGTAGAACAGGCAATCAAAAACCATTGTCCTGAAATTACCAAAGTGGTTGCCGTCAATAACAACCCTAGTGTTAACAACGCGAATTCTGGTTTAATAAGTCCATTTTCTTCAAAAATAACTTCTACTTGGATCAAAGTAGCAACTATTGATCAAGTTCCTGAATTTAGTGTATTGGCAGTACAACTTTCTGGTAATTTACTTATTTTACATCGTCAAGGTGTAACGGTAAAATGTTACCGTAATGCTTGCACTCATCTAGGATCTACCCTAGAAGAGGGTAAGGTTGAAAATGGTATTATTACTTGTCCTTCCCACGGATTTCAGTACAAGTTAGAAACAGGTAAATGCTTAACTGCACCCGATGTTTCGCTTCAGTCCTATCCAGTAAAGATTAAAGACGATAAGGTTTTTGTCAAACTGCAACAATCATGATGCGAGGGTAACATATCAGCAAATATACTTGGCGATTAGGAACTGGAGTTTAGACTAAACCATGAAAAACGACCCAGCACGGCTGAGTTAATAACAGACTGAACAAACTTTGATATTAAACCGCAATAGCTGGTTCTTTCCGTGGCTTTGTTGCCCGTTTTTTAACAGTGGGATATCGGTTTTTACGGTTACGAGGTTTTCCTGATTTCCAGCCTGGTGACTTTCCGCGAGGTTTGGGTGGAGTGGCTGGTGTACCAATCGCCGCTAAAACTCCCCCCATAGCTTGGGCGACTCAACGAGCGAGTCAATTTATCGAGGGATTTCTGCCAGGGTAAAGGGTTGTCAGCAACAATATCACGAGCTAACCACAACTCCCAAGTTATCAGAGGCATTAAATCACTCCACCTCTCACATTGCTTAGGAGTACTCAGCTTTGGAACAGTCCAATGTAAGCGTTGTTTCAAAAAACGATACCAGTGGTCAATGGTAAAGCGACGTAGGTAAAGTCGCCAAACTTCTTCTAAGGTCGGCATTTGTTCTCCGACCCATGCTAACCATAAAGGTTTGGATACTCTCAAGTTACCTTGAGCATCGAGACGTTCAACCCTCAAGACTAGCATCGGGCGTGTAGCAGCCTTACGGAAATGCAAATTTTTCCACAGGCTAATACGCACCCGTCCCAATTTCGGATCATTCTCTTCCAAAATAGATGCCACTTCACCCCATGTTGCGGGTTCATTAAGTTGAAATTTAGCACCATGCTTTTTCGGACGACCCTTACCAGAATAAGCTTCAGGTTCGCCCCATAAACAAAGGTTTGAACGCAATCGGACTAGAATATCTACTGGAATATCGGTAGTCTTTAAGACAAATGGCGCACACCCATATTCACTATCCCAAACGGAAATTGCTCTGCTGGGCAGATGTTCACATACCTGTTTTAATTGCCAAACTGCTTTTTCAATCGGATTTTCCCAACTGGTGATCCGCTCATGTCTCAAGGGTAATGCCCAACTACCTGAATCCTCTGGTATCCAAGCAATTGTACTGTATCCTTGACCAATGGTAATAGGTTTATCTCCCGCTATGAATGTCCCACTATGCTCATAAGTTCTCTCTTGTAGGGTTACTGCATCTGGGCGTGACCAGTTTGTGTGATCTCCTGCTAACAACGGTCGCCCCTCTGCTGGTATTTGTTTGATATATAGCTGCATCAATTTCTGTCTCTGTGGTCTGCTATCTTGTAAGGCTTCATAGATGCTTGGCCACTTGCGTCTGAATATTGGTGATAAGGATAAGTCTGCTAAAGAATAAACATTGCGGGTCAGCAATATGGCATCTGTTAATTCAAAAGTTGCGTCTTTGGCTCTACCTAAATATTTGTAGGCTACTTGACGAAACTCTTCAAGTCTGGCATTTTTCATGTTGGTAGGTGAGTAATGGTAGTTCTTTTCTCACCTTCTACCAAAAAGGGGACTGTATTCAATCAGACACCCCTTTTTTCTTGCTCATTATCTGATAATGATAATCGAATAAGGGGGGTGGGAGAGAAACGAGCGTCGCTCGTTTCTCTCCCACCATTTTCATGATTATCATTATTGTAATATTTTCTTGGCAAACATACTACACAATAATTGTTCAAGGTCGCGGATGCTTTGAAGCTAACAAGATAATATTTTTAACCTCTAATTCCATTTGGTTTGCGTTCTCTCATATCGCTTTTAGTCTAAACTCCAGTTATATAGTGTGCGCCTAATTAGCTGAATAAAAAGACTCTTCCTGGTTTTACTATGCAAAACCTTCCCTCTTCGACTCAGAGAGTGACAGACTTGAACTAAAGTTTAAAGCAGGCAGAGGTTTGTCAAACTCACGTTAATTTGAAATAAAAACATAATGTAAAATTGTTACTGTTGTTACACGCTGTTAAACATTAATGTTTTTAAATAATTATCAGCGTCTATCTGCGGTTCATGGATATCCCAATCACAATTAATCCCATATCACAATTACCGCCAGAAGCAACAGAAATCTCTCAAGAATTATCTCTATCACCTCAAGGTGCAGAGGTAATTTTAGGCAACATTATTGGACCACAACAATTAGTGATACCTGTAGCACCCAGTGCCACAACAATGTTTGGGCCTCGTGCTGCTTGTTTGTTATCAGAAACAGGCCCATTGTGGGTATCAGATACGGGACATCATCGATTATTGGGATGGCAGAATTTACCCACAAGAGATAGTCAACCTGCTGATTGGGTAATTGGACAACCTGACTTTTATTCTGAGGGACAAAATGCTAAAACTACACCGGGAAGAGCAACTTTAAGTGTACCAACAGGGATTTGTCCTTGCAGCGAAGGATTAGCTGTAGCAGATGCTTGGAATCATCGGGTTTTGATTTGGAAAAACTTACCAGAAGATAGCAATGTTCCAGCCGATTTGGTGTTAGGGCAAGTTAATTTTACCGATAACGAACCAAATCGGGGAAATCAAGCAGCGTCTGCTAATACAATGCACTGGCCTTATGGTGTTTTCTATCATCAAGGACGGCTATTTATTGCTGACACAGGTAATCGAAGGGTATTAATTTGGCATCAATTACCAACAGAAAATGGTCAACCTGCTGATTTAGTTTTGGGACAACCTGATATGATATCTCGCAATGAAAACGGCGGTGCTTCTCCAACCGCAGCGAGTATGCGTTGGTGTCACGATATCACCTTTTGGGGAGATAATTTGGTTGTCACCGATGCAGGTAATCACCGGGTAATGATTTGGCAGGGAATGCCAACAGAAAATAATACCCCTTGTACAGTAGTTTTAGGACAAAAAAACTTTGATAGTGTGGAAATGAATCAAGGAGTTTATTTACCAAGTGCTAGTAGTTTGAGTATGCCTTATGGTGTGGGGGTGGCTGGGGATTGGTTAGTAGTTGCAGATACTGCTAATTCTCGTTTGTTAGGATGGAGAAAAGCAGAATCTATTCTATCATTACAAGGTGCGGCGGCAAATGGGATTGCAGGACAAATAAGTTTTCAAAATAAAGGTGAAAATCGTAATTTCGGACTGCCAAAACGAGATAGCTTAAATTGGTGTTACGGTATAAAAATTTGTGGCAATAGGTTGGTAATAGCTGATTCTGGAAACAACCGAATTTTGCTGTGGCAGTTTAACTATGCCGACTGAAGAAATTAGAGTTTGTGGTACTGTTCAAGGAGTAGGATTTCGCCCTACTGTATATCGTCTTGCTAAAGCCTGCGATTTGCATGGAGATGTTTGTAATGATGGCCAAGGTGTTTTAATCAGGGTATCTGGTAGTGAGGAAGCAATAACCGAATTTGTTGCCAGATTGCAAACAGAATGTCCACCGTTGGCAAGAATTAATCAACTAACAAGAATTATTTATGAAGGTGAATTGAAATTTGATAATTTTGTAATTTCTCCTAGTATCAGTAATGCCATTAAAACAGAAATTACCCCTGATGCAGCCACTTGTTTGCAATGTCAACAAGAAATATTCGACCCCTTTAGCCGCTTTTATCGCTATCCTTTTACTAACTGTACTCATTGCGGCCCCCGCCTGAGTATTATTCGTGCGATTCCTTACGACAGATGCAATACCAGTATGTCTGCGTTTGTGATATGTCCCGAATGTGCGAAAGAATACCACAATATCGAAAACCGCCGTTTTCACGCCCAACCTGTAGCTTGTCATGCTTGCGGCCCCACAGCTTGGTTAGAACGCGCTGATGGTAAATCGGTTACTGCTTCTATGTTCTCCATGTTGGATGATGTTGATGCCGTTTGTACTCTATTGCAAAAGGGTGAGATTGTAGCAATTAAAGGGTTAAGTGGTATTCATCTGGCTTGCGATGCAACTCAGGAAACTGCTGTCCAAAAACTGCGTCAACGCAAAAGGCGCTATCATAAACCCTTTGCTTTAATGGCGCGAGATATTGAAATAATTGAAGAATATTGCACAGTCAACGCTAAAGAAAAAGAATTATTGACAAGTCCTGCTGCACCAATTGTTTTACTACAAGCGTCAGATAAAAAACTACTAGCATTGTCAGTTGCACCAGGACAAAATACCTTCGGTTTCATGCTACCTTATACGCCCTTACATCATTTAATTCTGCGGCGGATGAATCGCCCAATTGTTTTAACAAGTGGCAATATTGCTGATGAACCACAATGTATTGATAATGATGAGGCAAGAGAAAAATTAGGGACAATTGCTGATTATTTTCTCTTTCACAATCGAGAGATTATTAATCGGGTAGATGATTCGGTGGTGAGAGTTATCGACGATAAAGTTCAAACAATTCGCCGTGCTAGAGGATATGCACCAGCACCGATTAGTTTACCACCGGGATTTCACAATGTCCCGCAAATTTTAGCAATGGGCAGTGAGTTAAAAAATACCTTTTGTTTGTTGCGTGAAGGAGAAGCAATTCTCTCTCAACATCTGGGAGATTTAGAAAATGCTGCGGCTTTCAATGCTTGCCAAGACACTTTGAATTTATACTTGAATTTATTTGAATATCAACCAGAAGTAATTGCCATAGATAAACATCCTGAATATCTTTCAAGCAAACTTGGGAAACAACTTTCGGACACAAATCAAATCAAAATTTATCAAATCCAACATCATCACGCCCATATCGCTGCTTGCATGGCAGAAAATGGTATTGCTTTAGATTCACCTCCGGTATTAGGCATTGCTTTAGATGGTTTAGGTTACGGTGACGATGGTAGACTCTGGGGGGGAGAATTCCTTTTAGGAGATTACCGTAAATTTCAGCGCCTAGCAACGTTTAAACCAGTAGAAATGATTGGTGGTGAACAAGCAATTTATCAGCCTTGGCGTAATACCTATGCTCAATTAATATCTGCTAACCTTTGGAATGATTGTCAACAACAATATGCTGATTTAGAAATTGTAAAATTCCTGAATAAAAAACCACTAAAACTACTTAATCAACTTATTGAGAAAGAAATTAACTCTCCTCTCGCTTCCTCAGTGGGGCGGTTGTTCGATGCAGTGGCGGCAGCTATGGGTATTTATAGAGATGAATGTAGCTATGAAGGACAAGCTGCGATCGCAATGGAAGCTATAGTAGATGTTAACAGCTTAAATAATCATAAAGAAACGCTAATATATCCTTTTATTTTTAGCTTTTCAGATAGTATTTATTGTATAGACCCGCGTCCAATGTGGCAAGCCTTGCTCGATGACTTACAGCAGCAGATTCCCCAACCAGTTATGGCTGCAAAATTCCACAAAGGTTTAGCGAATGCGATTGTGGAAATGGTTAAGCATCTTTGTCAACAAAATCTGATTAATCAGGTTGTCTTAACAGGAGGAGTATTTCAAAATTGTATATTGTTAGAGCAAGTTACCAAAGGATTACAAACATTGGGAATAAAAGTACTTACTCACAGGTTAGTTCCAGCTAATGACGGCGGGTTATCTTTAGGACAAGCAGTTATTGCAGCCGCACAATTAATACATGAGTGTTGATTTAGAAAAAGAATTTATCTCACGCAAAGGCGCAAAGGCGCAAAGAGAATAAAAATGTGCTTAGGAATTCCCGGACAAATTATAGAAATTACCAACGTTAATCATAAATTAGCCATTGTTAATATTGGTGGTGTTAAACGCGAAGTAAATATTGCTTGTATCGTAGATGAACAACATCCTGCCGAAGCTTGTATTGGTGATTGGGTATTAGTGCACGTTGGCTTTGCTATGAATCGAATTAACGAACAAGAAGCGGCGGAAACATTACAACTCTTCCAAGAATTAGCAGCAGCACAAGCAGGGATTAGTACTTAAAATAAGGGATTTTTTCACGCAGAGACGCAGAGGCGCGGAGAAAGAGTTTAAAACTAATGCCTAAAATTAACTGATATACTTCCTATGAAATATGTTGACGAATTCCGCGAACCGGAGAAAGCTGAAGCTATACGCCGCGAAATCGCCAAATTATGCAATCAGCTAGAAAAACCTATCAAAATCATGGAGGTATGCGGCGGACATACTCACTCTATATTTAAATATGGTATCGAAGAAATATTACCCGAAGCCATTGAACTAATTCATGGGCCTGGTTGTCCAGTATGTGTTATGCCAAAAGGGAGATTAGATGATGCGATCGCAATCTCCCAAAATCATAACGTCATTTTTGCCACCTTTGGCGATGCGATGCGAGTTCCCGGTTCCAAAACGAATTTACTGCAAGCTAGGGCACAAGGTGCAGACATCCGTATGGTGTACTCTCCCCTAGACAGCTTGCAAATTGCCAGAGATAACCCCGACAAACAAGTAGTTTTCTTCGCATTAGGCTTTGAAACCACAGCCCCCAGCACCGCCTTCACCATTCTGCAAGCAGCAGCCGAAGAAATTCATAACTTTAGTATGTTTTCTAATCACGTCCTCGTGATTCCCGCCCTCAAAGCCCTATTAGATAATCCCGATTTACAACTAGATGGATTTGTTGGGCCTGGTCATGTCAGCATGGTAATTGGCACTGACCCTTATGAGTTTATTTCCCAACAATATAATAAACCAATTGTCGTCTCAGGATTTGAACCCTTAGATATTCTCCAATCAATTTGGATGCTGTTACAGCAGTTAGTAGAAAATCGTTGTGAAGTTGAAAACCAATATAACCGAATTGTCCAAAAAAGCGGGAATCTAATAGCGCTGCAAGCCATAAATAAAGTTTTCGCCGTGCGAGATAGTTTTGACTGGCGCGGCTTAGGTGACATCCCCTATTCAGGATTAAAACTTAAACCTGAATATGCCCAATTTGATGCCGAACTTAAATTTACCATTCCTAATCTTAAAGTAGCTGACCATAAAGCTTGTAAATGTGGAGAAATCCTCAAAGGAATCTTAAAGCCTTGGGAGTGCAAAGTATTCGGTACAGCTTGCACACCAGAAACACCCATTGGTACTTGCATGGTATCTTCCGAAGGCGCTTGTGCAGCCTATTACAAATATGGACGACTCAAAAGAACAATCACCCAAAAACCAAAAATAACTCAAGAACCTCTCCCCGCCTGCGGCTTCTCCTCAGACTTATAATACTCCGCGTCCCTCTGCGCTTCCCTTTGCGTTCCTTTGCGTTAAAAAAAAGTATGAATGTATCCCCCACAAACTCAATACAAAATCCCCTCTTTCAAAAATTACAACAAGCCCCCCGTCGCCAAGGCAAAGTACAAGACACTCATATAACTCTCGCACATGGCAGTGGTGGTAAAGCCATGCGTGATTTAATAGATGATATATTCGTCAGCACTTTTGATAACCCAATTCTCTCCCAACTAGAAGACCAAGCCAGCTTCAACTTAGCCCCTCTCCTACAACAAGGAGACAGACTCGCATTTACTACAGATTCTTATGTTGTAGACCCGTTATTTTTTCCCGGTAGTGATATAGGAGAATTAGCTATCAACGGCACAGTTAATGATTTAGCTGTTAGCGGTGCTAAACCTTTATATTTAACTTGTAGCGTAATTTTAGAAGAAGGATTACCCGTAGAAACCTTGCGACGTGTCGCAGCCAGTATGAAAACAGCCGCAAAAAAAGCTGGTGTTCAAATTGTCACTGGTGACACAAAAGTTGTGCATCGCGGTGCTGCCGATAAACTCTTTATTAATACTGCTGGTATTGGTATTATCCCGCGAGGAATTAATATTTCCGCCCGCAATATTCAATCTGGAGATGCAGTAATAATTAATGGTGAAATAGGCAATCATGGGGCAGCGATTTTGATTGCCCGTGGGGAATTAGCCTTAGAAACTAATATTGAAAGTGACTGTCAACCATTGCATAGTTTAGTAGAAAATATTCTCAATATATGTCCCCAAGTTCACGCCATGCGAGATGCCACACGCGGAGGTTTAGCCACAGTACTAAATGAATTTGCCCTCAGTTCCAATATGGGAATTCGTCTCTACGAAGAATCTATTCCAGTGCGTGAAGAAGTCAACGGAGTTTGCGAAATTCTCGGTTTAGACCCATTGTATTTAGCTAATGAAGGTAAGTTAGTTGTAGTAGCACCAAAAGAGAATGCTGACAATATTTTATCAGCTATGAAATTACACCCGGCAGGCAAAGATGCTTGTATTATTGGCGAAGTTATTCCTTCACCCCCAGGTATTGTATTGTTAAAAACAGTTTTTGGTGCGGAAAGGATTGTTGATATGTTAGTAGGCGACCAATTGCCACGAATTTGTTAATAGATTTTATAATATGCACGAACTTGGAATTACCAAAAATATTGTAGCAATTGTAGCTGAACACGCTAGAGGTGCAAAAGTGCAGCGAGTTTCATTAGAAATTGGCAAACTTTCAGCCATTATGCCCGACGCTATCCGATTTTGTTTTGATATTTGCACTCAAGGTACAGTTTTAGTAGATGCAACATTAGAAATTTTAGAAATCCCAGGTTTAGCAAAATGTCGGCAATGTGGTGCAGAAATTTATCTAGATAAACCCTTTGGCATCTGTAACTGCGGTAGCGTGCAATTAGATTTAATTACTGGCGAAGAACTGAAAATTAAAGAAATAGAAATAGAGGAATTATGTGTGTAACTTGCGGTTGCTCTGATGATGGTGAAACTAAAATTACCAATCTGGAAACAGGTGAAGCTGAATATAAGCATTATCATCATACTCACGCTTTACCAGATGGAACTGTCATCACTCATTCTCATATAGAAGCATCGCAAATTCATGCTAAAATACACAACACAACAATATCCTTAGAACAGGATATATTAGCAAAGAATAACTTGATAGCTGCCCAAAATCGGGGATGGTTTAAAGGTCGAAATATTCTCACATTAAATTTAATGAGTTCTCCCGGTGCTGGGAAAACAACTCTTTTAACGCGAACCATAAATGATTTAAAGCATCAATTATCAATTAGTGTCATTGAAGGCGACCAAGAAACTACTAACGATGCCAAAAAAATTAAAGAAACAGGTTGTAAAGTCATCCAAATCAACACCGGAACAGGCTGTCATTTAGATGCCTCAATGATAGACAGGGGTTTACAACAACTCAATCCGCCGCTAAACTCAGTTGTGATGATTGAAAATGTGGGAAATTTGGTTTGTCCAGCTTTATTTGATTTAGGAGAAAATGCAAAAGTCGTGATTCTCTCAGTCACAGAAGGAGAAGATAAGCCGATGAAATACCCCCATATGTTCCGTGCTAGTGATATAATGATTATCACGAAAATTGATTTGCTGCCTTATGTATATTTTGATGTTCAAAAGTGCATAGAATATGCTAAACAAGTAAATCCCAAAATTCAAATTTTTCAGGTTTCTGCAACTACTGCTGCTGGATTAGAGAATTGGTATGCATGGCTAACTGAAAAGGTAACAAACTTGTCATAATTTTGAACGAACCGCCATGTAGGGTTTCGTAAAAAAGGACGCTTTAATTGTGGGTTTAGAGCCGCACTAATGTAAAAAAACTTGTGCCGAAATGCGTTGCACAAGATACACTTCTGCCTCCTGCCTTCTGAAATGTATCTTGGCTCAACACCCAATAAGCACAATCTTCATTTTTTAGCAGCAACCAAAGAAACTCCAATAATGACAAAGACGATTCCTATTATGCGTAATGGACTAGCTGGATATTTGGTAAGCCCGATCGCACCATAATGATCAAGAAAAAGTGCCGCTATCATTTGACCTGCGATCGTGAGTGAAAGCGCAAGTGCAGCTCCGATCTTAGGTGTGGAAAAAATAGTTGCCCAAACATATAAAGTACCCAAACAACCACCAACCCACATCCACCAAGATGTTTGAAAAAGCGAGGTCGAAGCAGGAATCGGATACCGTGCGAAAAAACAGACGGCAAGCGATGTTAATGTACCTGCAAGGTATGAAACGAACGTAACTTGCATTGGCTCGCCTATATAACGTCGCAACAGCGTATTCAGTGCGATTTGAACAGGTAGAATCGCGCCCCCAGCGAGTGCCGCAAAAAGATAAATCGTGCGTTCATTCATCCTTAAACCTCTCGTTTTGATTATCCTAAAGTTAATATACTTGAAGCTTTTATCTTCAAGGTAATAGAAAAAGCTATTGATGCTCATTGACGACATGAGCATCATCTGCTTAGCGTTTTATAGGAGTGGGAGCGTCAAGCTTTTGCTCGATTGCTCAATTACCTGTGGTGCGTATAACTTGCACTTTTTATGGTCTGGAACCCTTATTACAAGGAGAATACTGTGGAACATTAAAGATGTGACAGCTTATCAATCGTGCTCACCAATTTGCTGATGCCTGTAATCTTGAGCAGGCTGTAATGATCAACTTCAAGGTTTATAACCGTTGGAGTCTTTTCAAAGTGCCCACTGTAACTCTCAATGAACGAGTAATCATCACCATCGGCCTTAAAAATCGTTATAGGCGCAACGATCTGCCTCAGGGCTAGTTCGCGGAATGTGTACTTGGCTTCATATGTCAGCTGTACAATTTTCATTATTCGTTCCACCAGATCCAAATCAAGCTTCTTATATCTTGAAATGAATGACGCAAAGCTGTCTTCATCCTTTGCGACTTGCAAACACTCCTCTAGTGCAGGGCCGGTGATAGTGCTTGCAAAAACTGAGAAAAGAATTGTCACATAGGCTTTGTTGGTGAATACAGGTTGATTACTATGAATAGCTTCATTGTCAGTTCTAACCTTTGGTGATCCCGGAGCGATCAAAAACAGATTTTCCACCTGCTCACCGGACTGCTCAAGCTGATAGGCAACTTCAAAGGCCACCCGTGCGCCGAAGGAATATCCCCAGAGCGTATAGGGACCCACTGGTTGAATACGTTTTATTTCCTTAATGTCTTCTGTAGCCATCTCACTAACAGAGGAAAACGGCTTCTCACCTTGGTTGATTCCATAGGACTGGACACCGTAAAAGGGTCGATTGATATTTATTTTCTCTGCCAGCAACCTCAAGTTCATTGGGTAGCCGCCAAGTCCAGGCCAGCAATAGACGGGAGTATTTTCTCCCGTGGACGATAGAGGTACCAGACGCGAGGAAAGTTCAGCTTCATCACTGTCAATCTTACGAGCCAACTTCTCGATAGTTGAAGCTTCAAAAAGAGCATGTAAAGGCAAGACACAATGAAACTCTTTGTTGATAGCGTTGATTATTCTCACAGCAATCAGTGAGTTTCCGCCGGATTCAAAGAAATCGTCACATATGGAAACAGAATCCCACTTCATAGCCTTCTTCCAAATCTCGCCTATTCGCTGTTCAGTATTTGTACGAGGTGTGATGATGGGTCGTTGGGCCATTTCCATATTCACTTTGTCCGACGCTTCCAATGCTTTAACGTCGATCTTTCCATTGGCGGTAAGCGGTAACTTATCCATTACTATGATCTTGTTAGGTACCATGTAATCAGGCAAAAAGTTGTATATATCCTCTTTGATCAACTCTGCCGGGCCTTTCATCTGGATGGCGTCTTCCTTCATCCCCTCGCTGATTAACTGCTCATGACTCACACGACCACCAATACAGAAGTAAGAAGGCCCCGGTTCTTCATGACTGGCGGTGAGTATCTTTGTTATCTGCTTTGCCGAAGGAAGATCGTTACCAGTCTCGGAGCTGTATCCCGAGGACAACAGACCAAGATTTAAATCGTTCATTTGCAGATGTTGAAGCTTCCTACCGATGGTAAAATAATTCGCCCATTTACAGCTGTTTCTACCAATCATGGTGATTCCAAAACTTCCCTGTTCGTAGGTTAGCTGATTTATAGCTATTACATGCCTCTTCAGAATGATATCGTCTGAGATTTTTTCTAAGCGGCTATCTTTGTATTTGTATAGACCTGTGGGTAAATCAGCGATCTTTCCAGGATGACTTTGCACATAGATATCAACTGGTTCGATTGACAATGGCTTGACCTGAGGGACTAAATCAAAACTGCCCAGATAATAATAGTACTCGTCTGCACATACCACTTTCTCCTTGACATCGGGCATATACTCAGAATCTCCGATCCTAAGGTTATATGCCGGAAGAATCTTATCAAACAGACCCAATATGTGGCCAGTTTCAATTTCGAGTACCTCTTGAATATTGTTTTTATAAACTAGCTCGATAGCTTTTCTCTTTCCAATGAAGTGTATTTTTATTCGTGTTTTTTCCGTACTATCTATTTCATTTAATAGTACTAATTGATGGTATCCCGGATGGTAATAGTAGTAACCAGACTTCAAACCAGCTATGTTGACTAGTTCGAGATACATTTGCGTTGCATACAATGCACCAGGTGATGCGTAACCGTACTTCGGCAGTAGACGCTCATCGCTGTGAAACGGCCCGAAATATCTCAATATCTGACCTAATTCTGTGAAGCTCAACGCATCCAAGCCACGAGAATCGGCTAAATTGTAGGTTTCAGTACCAGTAATTTGTCTATCCAGCAACTGCATAATGTCAGCTTTCTGGATAGCACCACCCTCGAATAAACGGTAGGATTTCCGAGTAAAGGCCAATCGCCGCTGTTCCTCGGTCGGTGTTTTACCTGGAAGATCAATTTCTATCTGGCCAGGCACACAATTCTCTTCGTCGATATCCCTATATCCGAGATTTGACAATTGAGCTTTGACTTGAAGCTTGTTTTTCTTCGACAGATGGTGTTCTCCATAGACACCCTGATCCATGACAGCAGCTTGCTTAGGACTCAATTCAATACATGCAATCAAATCAGAGTATCCGGTACGGGAATTTTTCTTAACTATAACGGCTGCGTTCTTAACCCAGTCATGTTTCTCAATTGCCACCTTTACTTCGTCAAGCTCAATCCGAAACCCTCTAAGTTTCACCTGATTGTCTACCCGACCTACGAACTGAACGGTACCATCTGCATTCCAAGAGGCTAAGTCGCCAGTCTTGTAAAGTCTGGCAGATCCAGAACTCATGGAAAACGATTTGTTGATAAACTTTTCCTTGCTCAAGTCTGGTCGATTAAGGTATCCCCGCGCCAGCTGAACACCACCGATGTATAGCTCACCGATTTCTCCAATTTGTGCTAGCGATTGATCGCTGTTGAAAATATAAAACTGAGTATTGTGAACGGGAGTGCCGATTGGAATCGCCTCAGGGTAATTACCAATCGTATTTTTATCAACCTTAAAGGCGGAAGCATTGATAGTACATTCGCTCGGGCCATATACATTAATTAAGTCACATTTTGGCAGCACTTCAATACATTGTAGAGCAAGTTTTTTTGATAGAATTTCGCCGCCGCTGAATATCTGTGTGATTGACTTACAATTGTGGAATATGTCAGTGTCGAGAAGCGCTTGTAGTAGTGTTGGAACGCATTGCACAGTCGTCACATCATGTCGGATAATACTCTCAATTAATTTTTCTGAATCTTTATAGACTCCGGGGATACTCATAATCACTTTACTGCCACAACAGGAGGCAAGAATCTCCCATTGTGCTGCGTCAAAACTCATGGGTGTTTTTTGCAAAATAACTTTGCTCTGATCCAACTTGTAAACAGCTCGCATCCAACTCATCTGGTTGATAATACTGCGGTGTTCAATCATCACACCCTTCGGCTTTCCCGTACTTCCTGATGTATAAATGACATAAGCTAAGTTATCCGAACCCGCGCACTTGGAGAGTCCATTCTGTGGATTTGTGCCGGATGGTATCTCAAATTCCTCGGACTCTTCGAGGGTAACAATTCGCGTTCCTGGAGGCACTAGTTCCGCTAACCTAACGCGTAATTTTTCCTGTGAAAAAACAATTTTGACGCCTGCATCCTCGACCATATATCTCAATCGGTCTTCGGGATATTCTGGTGATAATGGCAAATAAGCGCTACCTGAGAACAAAATGCCCCAAATCCCAATGACCAACTCAAGCGACGGCTCAACGAAAATACCTACACATTCATCGACAGCTGCACCAAGATGCTGAAGATACGAACCCAAGCGCGAACTTATTTCGGCGAGTTCTCGGTAAGTTATACTTTCAGGATCACAATGATCGCAGATAACTGCTTCTGTATCGGGTTGAGCCTGCACTTGCTCTAAAAACAAGTCAAGAAGAGATTTTACCATTAAATCTTCTGACTCTACGTTATCGAGCTTTTTAATAGTCAAATCTTGAGTTTGCATAATTGCTCTCTAATTTTTCTAAACTACTTTTCGTTTCAGTTGGGTAGAAGTGAGTTCGACAAAATATTTTGCCTAACTGATTTTGAGATCGTCTTTCAGTTTTTCAAGCTTGGCAGATTTTAGCCAGTGAAGATCAGGAGATTAAAGAGCAATTTAAGGTTTTTAATAACCCGCAACTTAGGTGAATTAGGAAATACCTCTGTGGGTTCATGAAAACTGGAAGTAGTTTTTCCAACATTGGAGATGCATACTTCCATTTTCCTATCTGTGCATAAATCCTCATATTAAAGAAGCAATGTTTGGCGGTGCTTTTGGCGCGTTTCAAACAGCAGACTGTCACTTCTTCAATATCGACCATCCTACCTATTTACGGATAGCTGCGATCGCGCGGATTCGCAACAGTCACGATAAAATTGGTAAAGCATTGCGCCGTGGACATCACTACCTGCGCGAAACATCCTTCTTTAATTACCCCTTCTCAATTCCCCAACAAGGCGAATTAGTCGCTTGGTCACAGGTGTTGTTTGACACAGAAGTTTCGATGGTACTGAATACCAACGGCTTATAAAATCCCGGTGCAGAAGTGACAGTAGATACTTACATGCATCCTCCAGACTCGACCATGACCTTTTTATACAAAAGTGATTGGAGTGATTCATATTTACGCTACCCACCGCGCGACCAAACTGTAGCTGTACAACATCATAACGACCGTCGCGCAACTGTGCGAATTGATTTGCCTCCTTCAGGAATGGCGATTTTGACGTAAGCAAACACCAGCATTTGGGCAAAGCTTTGGGATAAATTTTTACCAAAATGCTTTGCCCCTGCAATTACTAGCAATCTACGTTTTAATGATTATCAGATTTTTTGGAAAAGCTTCTTAATGACAATATTGTAAGTCTTCTAAAATTACAACACCCTGCACTTTAGGAGTACAGGGTGGAAGAGAGATAAGGATGAATAAGCTATATTTTGTGTGATTCCCAGTTTGTATTTACCTCAAAGCCAATCTCGATAAGCTGATATTTCATTTACGCTGATTTCAAATGGCATCCCCTTGCCAAATGGCGGATAAACGCGAATTTTACCATTGGTAGCAAACCGCTCTAACCTATTACCTAACTGGGGAATATTGCTGACTATATGCCAGTAAGAGACTAAGTCAGGGCAGTCAACAATTAATGTTAGGATGCTAGCATTTGTTGTAAGATACCACTGACAATTAGATAACAGTACTCGCGTAATGCGATCGCACGCTAGATAAAAGCATCTACCAGTAGACTGTTCTAGCTCCATTTGCAGCATTCCATCCTGTTTTGTTACCTCAGTTGGAGGTAAATCATCGGGAGGAAGCAAGTATAGTTTAGAAGACATAATTTCGCACCTCTTGGTTGTAGCGCATCAAACTCTCCAGGTTTTTTTGCATATCCGAAGACGAGGGTTTGAGTGCTAGCGTACCTAAATTTAATTCGTCCTGAAATTTCTTGATTCTGTCTCGACAAGTCTCCACATCACCGATAATTGAGTTCTCAATCAAATAATCTTCGTCGAAACAAATGTTTGTCCGATCAAATGGTTTTTGGTTGGGATTCGCACTATTCTGTAATACTTCAGCCGAATTAGCTGTCATTTTCTTGCTAAATTGGCGGATGAAAGGTAATGCCTCACTCACTGCTTCATCAGATGTTTTACCAACATAAAAGAAACGTGCCAGTACGAAGTTTTCCGCACCACTAGAATTTAAGGCTCGATATTTGGTAACAGTATCCTTCAATCTCTTTAGGGCAAATGGCGGCCCACCCATTAAGCTAAAGGAATGTTTAGCGGCAAACTCGATACCATCATCCCCGCCAGTGGCAACATACACTGGTATTTTACTTTGCAATGGTTTTGGGTAAATTGTGAGGCGATCGCATTGAAAATATTGCCCATTAAATGATACATCAGTTTCATATAAAAGCTTTTGAATCAATGCGATCGCCTCTAGCATTTTGGGACGACATTCACTTGGTAATGTCGCAAAATGCTTATTTTGTTGGGGAAAGGGGCCGCCTTTGGCAACTCCAAATAATAATCGTCCATTGCACAAGTTATCCAAAGTCGCAATATCTTCCGCTACCCTAATCGGGTTATGGAATGGCAATAGCACCGCCGCAGTGCCTAATTGGATAGTTGAAGTCAATCCCGCAAGGTGTGCCATTAACAGCAACATGGACGGGCTGAGATTGGATTCACTAAAATGATGCTCACTCACCCAGGCTGACTCAAAACCTAAAGTTTCTGCCTGTTTTACCAGTGCGACTTGTTCAAAGATGGCACGACGAGCATCTTGGTGATAATTATCGTAATTGCAGAAAATTCCAGTTTTCATTACTTGCGTTGATACTTTGTACTCACCGTAAATGCTCGTTATTCTAGTGGTCTATCACAAAAATTTTGATAGGTTTGTAGTGAGGATTTTAATCCTCAAATATTTAAGCACTAAAGTGCTTACTACAAACTTAATTAATGCGATGAATCACTAAGTTGCAACCCACTGCAACTCCAACCATAGGCGTGGGTTGTTTTGTTTGACTTTCGACATCGGATCGCGCAACAATCGCTTGGCATTCATGCAGACTACCTGCATTAGACCCATGTTGTCTGCGACTTCTCTGAGTATTTCTTTTTGAGCTTGCACACAGGAAATCATTTCGTCAGAGCAATAAATTCCTATATATTGCAAACGTCTAGCAGGTCGTCCCCAAAAACAGGTGATGACTTTCACATAACACCCATCCAGCAATTCCCCAACTTGCGGGTAGTAATGGTTGACGACTCTTGTGAATTCTTTGGCTAAGACATCTTCAGCAATCATTGGAACTGATATTTCTGTAGCGTCCATTACGCTATTTAATATAACATAATTTTGTCAGTTAAATATGACGAAATAGCTTATTAAGCTTAAATAAAATATTAAATATCATCCAAAAAAAGAGGTGTACCTTATTTGGTATCACCTCATATTTGCGTAAAGCATCTTTATTTTGAGTAAAATATCGACCTTGCTAAATCAAGGAATAAAATTTTATGTATTGAAATCCAAAACTCCTTATACTCTCCGCGTCTGGGCGCAATGCCAGGTGCTTCTCCTTACCGGAGACGCTGCGCGTAGCTTGCTTCCCCGAAGGGGTACAAGTCGGCAAAGCCGCCCAACGCACTGGCTCCTCTGCGTGAAATAAATCATCCCACAAATATGCAACCCCGAAATATCAAAGTATTGGTTTCAATACCTCTAACTTTGGCGAATAGAACTAGCAGCTATATTTGCAAAGGTGAGATGTACCCAAATACTCTGATATCGAAAATTATGAATTCAAATCAAATGTATTTAATTACCACATTTCAATGTTGAATTATAACTTTTGAATTTTTAATTGCTATTATCGAGCATTGCGTTCACAAACTAAGACCTCTGCTATAATATCTGGTACATTTATGAAGTCTGTAAATCCTTCAGAACCATCTATCGGTGATATAAATGTATAGTTTGGGTCACACACTCCATTGTCATATACTTGAAGAAACCACCTATCTGGAAATCCTTCTATACCTAATTCCACAGTATACCAACTCTCGCCAATCAGACGAGAGTTAAAAATTGTGAACCACTCTCTGTTCTCTTCTGAAATATTCCAATCTGCCATGAGCAGTTCTAAAGCTATTTGTCCTGCATCCGTCGAAGTCAATAGCATTTTTACTCCTTATTTGCAACTTCAGGATTTGCAGCTTCAGTATTGGGAACTTCTGGATATAAACCCAATTGTTTAGCTAGCTCACGACCAATAAAAAATAAAAACTGTGCACCATCTTGATTGCCTTCATGGGCAAACATAGTTGCTACTTGTAACATTGTTTCTACTAAGCCAGAATCAATCAATTCTGGCTGAGATTCCAAAATTTCTGGTTCCTGACCATTAGGGCATTTCAGTAACTCATCAATCAGATTAAAATACAGTTGTTGGCGTTGTTCTGTCATAGTAAGTTTGTTGGTTTGAGTGAGTAAATTGTGAATTGGTTACTGTTCAATACTTTGCTGCCACAGTCTTTCCAACATTTCAACTTGTTCTTTTAAAAGAGCCGCACGATGAACAAGATATCTGTCGTAAAAGAGAATCCCCAGCCCAATACAAATAGGGGTTAACAAGAAGAACCATTGCAGGATAGTGGCAAATTTATATTCTTCAGCAACACTCAGCATTTGATGAACCACATTACGGTCAGAGGATTGGATAGTAGTCTGAGGGGAATGTGTACCTTCTGTCTGGGGAACCAAGGCGAGAGCATCTGTATTAGCCTTGTTAACTTCGTCGGCTAAATTCTGGGATTTTACTAAGTCTAGATGTCGCTCCCAAATTATGCCAAATACCACTAGTTCTGGAGAAAGCACTGCTAAGGTAACTACGCAAACTGTAAGAACATTTAAAAGTTTGGCTTTCATCTTGGCTCTACCTTGCTAGGTAGTATACACCCAGTAAGAAAATATCTTTTGCTGTTTATCTAAAGTAGCTATATATTTCTACCTCTGAAACAGTTTTGATATTAAAATATATCTAAACGGTAATTTTCCAAATCGTTAGTTGTCAGTTATTTTTCTAATTCCCACTGACCACTGAACACTAAAAAGTTACCAAGCTTTTCACAAAACGTAGGATTAATCAGTCAGAAATAACGCACCCATATTCAAAGAATGTGGTTTCATCCTACTCTCAAAAGAGAGATTAAGAAGTCCCCCCTAGTTCACTAAGCTTTCGCTCAGGAATGTTGGGGGGTAGAGGGGAATCTCTGCGTAAATCCTATACGATTTATATCAGCCGCTCTCCACAAAACAGTTTACCCCAGCCCCGTTAAGATTATTAAATTCATTAGAATAGTACTCAAAGCTTGTAATTCCCACCCGATAAGTCTTACAAAATTTCATTGGGGTATGGGTGCTAGTGTTTTTAAGACGGGGTTCTAGTATTTTCGATCTGGGGTTCTGGTATTTCTGCACTCAACTTAAAAGCAATGTAGGCAATGGTTAAGGATTGTTTTTGATGCAATTATGGGCGGACAAAACCTGCACTCAAAAGCAAATATCAATGTCTCTTGATAAATATAGACTAATAAATTAAGAAAAACAATTAAATGTTTTGAAAGTAAATTATATTTCCATAGCAAATAGAAAATATTGAAAATAATGGGAAAAGTTATGCATATATACAGAATTTTAGAAACCGAATCTTAGAGGTTGTTTGAAAAGTCTATGATTGTATCGAGATCCCCCCTAGCCCCCCTTAAAAAGGGGGGAATAATCTTTTCAAAGTCCTCCTTTTTAAGGAGGATTTAGGAGGATCTGAAATTTTTGATACATTACCGACCACTTTTCAAACAACCTCTCAGTCAAAGAGGCAATAATTAGCAGTTCTAAATGCTAAAATGCAAGTATGTGCTAGTAAGAATCATTGGGAAAATCTGATAAAGGTTCTTCCTAAACTTTCATATTTTGTGGTTTAGTTAGAATACATAGTATATGCACTCATTGACACTAAACTACAAATTAAATACACAAAAGCTTATTGTTATAACTAAAGACTCTGTACTAAGTTTTAGGATTTTAGGAGTTAAATAATGCGGATTGCTAAAGACATAACAGAACTTATTGGACGAACTCCTTTAGTTCAACTGAATAAGATTCCCCAAGCTGAGGGAGTAGTAGCAAGGATAGTTGTCAAATTAGAAGGGATGAACCCGGCAGCTTCGGTGAAAGACCGTATTGGTTTAAGTATGGTACTCTCAGCAGAAGCAGTTGGCTCAATTTCCCCTGGAAAAACCATTTTAGTGGAACCTACTTCAGGTAATACAGGAATTGCTTTAGCGATGGTAGCAGCAGCGCGTGGCTACCGTTTGATTTTGACAATGCCTGAGACGATGAGCCAAGAACGACGATCTATGCTTAGAGCTTATGGTGCGTCTCTAGAGTTGACACCTGGTGCTGAGGGAATGCGAGGAGCAATTCGCAAAGCTGAAGAAATTGTGGCTAATACTCCCAATGCTTTTATGCTGCAACAGTTTCGCAACCCCGCCAATCCCAAAGTTCACCAGGAAACCACAGCCGAAGAAATTTGGGCGGATACAGATGGGGAAGTGGATATTGTCATTGCTGGAGTAGGTACTGGTGGGACGATTACTGGGATTGCAGAAGTACTCAAACAGCGCAAGCAGACTTTTCAAGCGATCGCAGTTGAACCCAGCAACAGCCCAGTTCTTTCTGGTGGTGAAGCCGGGCCACATAAAATTCAAGGTATTGGTGCCGGCTTTATCCCAGATGTTCTCCGCCTGGAATTGGTTGATGAAGTAATTAGAGTCAGCGATGAACAAGCGATCGCTTATGGCCGACGTTTAGCAAAAGAAGAAGGCTTATTGTCTGGGATATCATCTGGTGCAGCTTTGTGTGCCGCAATTCAAGTAGGTAAACGTCCAGAAAATGCCGGACGTTTAATCGTGATGATTCAGCCTTCCTTTGGTGAACGTTACCTCAGCACACCGATGTTTCAAGATTTGTCTTTAGAAACTGCTGGCGTGCGTTAATTAGGCGATCGCTTTTGGCTTGGCTACCCGAAGAAACCCGATAAAATCGATAGTAAGCTGTTCCACATAAAAATTGCATGGGCGCTCGTGTCGCCCACCCCACAAGAAATGTACAATTTCAGATTATGCAAACTAGATGTGGTTTAGCTTATTACCATGCAATACTCAGCCTACCGGCATGGCGGTAAAATCGTTAGCCCGGACCTGCACAGGACTCATTGGTAGGGGTAATAGACCACCTAGCCCCTGTAAATCCTCCAGTGTAAGTAGGAGCGAGCCCAACCGTGCCGTTACCTGTCCTACCATCTAAATAGTCGGCACCGGGTGTAGTGCCACAGGAGCGTATTGTGTAGTATGTGTAGTAGTAAGTACGTTGTCTTACTACTCTAGAAGATATCTGCCACCTAGCCCCTGTAAATCCTCTAGTGTAAGTAGGAGCCAGCCCAACCGTGCCGTTACCTGTCCTACCATCTAAATAGTCGGCACCGGGTATAGTGCCAAGGGATCGTATTGTGTATGTACCATTTGCAATAATTGGAATTCGCCCTGAATTAGTAGTGCGTTGCTGATATGCTGTTTGCACAATCGTCTGAGTTTTTACTATATAGGCGGCACCGGATATAGTGCCAAGGGATCGTATTGTGTATGTACCATTTGCAATTCGATTTCCCTTTAGTGAAAAATTATCAGCGCCATTTAGAAATGCTGCTTGCACAATCGTCTGAGTTTGTACTATACAAGCAATTCCGGCAACAAAACCGACCGCTACCTTTACAATTCGATGCCGAGAGAAACTATTAAACATACTAAACTCCTACAAATTACGGATAGAGACGAGATAAGTGGTTACGCAAAATTATTTATGTCATTGCGAGCGAAATGAAATGTAGAGAAGCAATCGCAAGGGTTTGGGATTGCTTCATTCCGCTTCGCTCCACTCGCAATGACAAATATATATTTAATTTTGCACAACTACTTACGCGCCAAATAGGACACGATTTTAATAAACGTAAAGAAAAATCTAAGAGGATGTTTGAAAAGTATTTTTGGTAACATCAAAGCGGTTTCTGCATCGATTTTTTCAGGAACCACCTCACCAGATTTTACCTTTGGGGCGGAACGATTGAACCATTCGACTACGGGGCGATCGCTTGATCATACATCTCGATCGCATCGATTTTTTCGCCTAAAACATGATGCCGCTCAAGTTGTAGAAGCCGAATTGAGAACAGCTTGGAAAGATGCCGATACGCAACTTGACATAGCCAAAATGTATAGCGATCGCCAAGGCAGTTAAGGCATAGAGTGGAAGTAGTACAATTTCCTGCAAAGCGATCGCCACAGTCACAAAACACTCAGAACACTCAAGGCTGAATAGTCTTTGCCGACTGGTTAAATAACAAATCTCGTAACTTATCTGGATCAAGCGCTTGAGTTTTAAATGCTTCGGCTTTCTCGTAGGCGCGAATTGTTGCCGGACGGGCTTTTATTGTTTCAAACCAACGCTTGAGGTTAGGAAAATCCTCTAGGTTTTGGCTTTGGATCTCATGGGGTACAATCCAAGGATAAGCAGCAATATCGGCAATGGAATAATCGCCAGTTATAAATTCTCTATCTGCTAGCTGCTTATTCAACACTGCATACAAGCGTCCCGTCTCATTCACATAGCGGTTAATGGCATACTCAATCTTTTCGGGAGCATAAGTACCAAAGTGATGATTTTGTCCCGCCATTGGCCCTAACCCTGCCATTTGCCAAAACAACCATTCTAAAACTTGAGTACGATTACGCAAATCTTCTGGAATTAATTTCCCGGTTTTTTCTGCTAAATACAGCAAGATTGCACCAGACTCAAATACAGAAATTGGCTCACCTCCATCTGCTGGTTTTTGGTCAACGATCGCGGGGATACGATTGTTAGGAGAAATCTTCAGAAATTCCGGCTTAAATTGATCCCCAGCGCCAATATTTACAGGAACAATATTATAGGGCAATCCGACTTCTTCCAAAAAAATTGTAATTTTATGACCGTTTGGGGTTGTCCAATAGTAAAGTTCAATCATGGTTGTTTCTCCTTATATTGTGAGATTCTTTTGTAGTTTAATAGTGCGTTACAGACACCTCTGCTATTCCTATGAACTACCATTAATTATTCCAGAGTCTATCTAAAGCCTCTTAATTACGAATTACGAATTAGTCTAAGGCTGAGGTGATTTGGCGATCGCTGCCCAAACTCTGTGGTGAACTTGAAGAATTGGCGCGGGATATTTTGCTTCAAGTAATATCGCTAATTCTCGGTCAAATACTTCTACCTTTTCTGCTGTTAAGCTAGCTCCCACACCAGCACTAGCACGAATTCGTCCCCGCCAATCTTCGTGTGTATAAGACACAAATACATCGTAAGAAAATGTTCTGATTTCTCTAAATCCTCCTTCTCCAATATCTCGTAACCACAAAGGATATAACCCAGTACCACCGCCCAGTTTCCACGCTGGATTATGAGCTGCTATCAGTTGTTCCGTTGCTTCGACTATATTACCTTTTAAGGGTATCCAATCAAAATGAGCGATCGCAATCAAGCCATTCGCTCTCAATATCCGAGTAATTTCTCGGACGACCTGGGGACGGTCAAACCAATGCCAAGACTGTCCAGCAGTGACCACATCAGCGCTAGCGTCTGGTAACTCTGTATTTTCGGCAGTTGCGACTCGATAATCTACTTGGAGTTGGGCAGATTCGCTTAAATATGCCGCTTGTTCTAGAAGTGAGATTGATGGGTCTATGCCAATCACATAAGCACCTCTATCAGCAAAGCCTCGCGCTAGTGTTCCTGTTCCTGTACCGAGGTCAACAATGTTTTGTCCTGGTAAACCTATGCCGTATTCAGACAGTTTGTTAAATAATGAACTGGGAAAGCCAGCCCGGTGTTTTGCATAATCAATGGCAGTTGCACCAAAATCAATTTTCATAGGTTCAAAACTACTTTTGTAACAATTGTCTAGGCTAGGAGTTCTCTACCTACGGACATAGCTCTACTTCCCATGTCCAGGCGCTACAGGGTTGACGTAAGATGCTAAAGATAAGTTTGAGCGATGTTTAACGCACCAATTTACCCCAAACTACTTAGGTAAAACCTGCCGCAGTGCTGCTAAAAGTTGGTCAACACTTTCCTTACGACTATTAAAGCCCATCAATCCCACGCGCCAAACCTGATTGGCTAGTTCGCCAAGACCACCGCCAATTTCAATATTATGTTCATTGAGCAACTGGCGAGCGATCGCTTTCCCATCTACCCCTGCTGGAATGCGAACAGTGGTAAGGGTTGGCAGTCGATACTCTCGCTCAACGTGCATACTCAGTCCTAAGCTTTCCAACTCTTCCCAGAGATATTCTACGTTTTTTTGATGACGCTGCCAGCAGTTTGCTAATCCCTCTTCTGCAACTAAACGTAATGCTTCTCGCAAGGCATAGTATAAATTAATCGGTGCTGTGTGGTGATAGATGCGTTCAGCGCCCCAATACTTACCCAATAACGACATATCCAAATACCAGTTTGGAACCTTCGATTGCCGCCGTTGCAATTTCTCAACCGCACGCAGACTCATGGTAAAGGGCGAAGCACCAGGCGGGCAACCCAACCCTTTTTGGCTACAACTATAAGCTAAGTCAACTCCCCAAGCATCCAAAAACAAGGGGACACCACCGAGACTTGTCACCGTATCTACCAGTAGCAATGTGCCAAATTCACGACACAAATCAGCGACCCCTTCTAATGGTTGACGGGCGCCGGTGGAAGTTTCGGCATGAACTAAAGCCAAAATAGCCGGACGATGAGTTTTCAGAGCAATTTGGAGTTCATCTAGGTTGAAGACTTGTCCCCAAGGCTTTGTAATAGTTCGCACATCAGCACCATAACGTCCAGCCATATCCACGAGGCGATTACCAAAGTAACCAGCTACACCAATCAAAATCACATCACCGGGTTCAATGGAATTGGCGATAGTTGCTTCCATTGCGGCTGTTCCCGTACCGCTAACTGCAATGGTGAGTGGGTTTTCTGTTTGCCATACGTAACGTAGCAACGACTGAATTTCATCCATCAGTGCGAGAAAAGCTGGGTCAAGATGCCCAACGGGTGAGGTATTTATTGCCTGGAGAACTGTGGGATGGGCATTGGAGGGGCCCGGGCCTAATAGCAGACGGGATGGGATTTCTAACGGCGTGAGTTGTAAGCGCCCAGAGTCGTTAATTGAAATTGTTTGCGTCATAATCTTTCTTCGCCTAGACGATACTTATCGCATCATAAAGCGATTAGATCACCGATGTTTTGGTGAATCTGTCATTTGTTAGAAGATGCGATCGCTGTAAAGTTTTATAATCATGACTTACGCACTGAAAACTTGATCCCCCCTAGCCCCCCTTAAAAAGGGGGGAATCTTAAAAGCCCCCTTTTTAAGGGGAATCTTAAAAGCCCCCTTTTTAAGGAGAATTTTAAAAGCCCCCTTTTTAAGGGGAATCTTAAAAGCCCCCTTTTTAAGGGGGTTGGGGGATCTCTTATGCGTAAGTTCTGATAATAATTTCAAAAAGTACTTATTCATTTACCTGAGAGATAATTATGGTTTTTGCTGGCAAACGACCGAATAACTTAGGTGTTAACAACGGTAAATTAGCATCCTGCCCTAACTCCCCTAACTGTGTTTCCAGTCAGAGTGCAGATGCAGAACATAAAATTGCACCACTGACTTTTACATCTACTCCAGAACAAGCGATCGCTAATCTTAAAAAAGTGATTCAGTCTTTACCAAGAACCACAATTATTACCGAAAGTCAAGACTATTTATATGCACAATTTAAAAGTGCCTTGCTGGGATTTGTGGATGATGTAGAATTTTATTTAGACCGTAGTGCTAATGTTATCCAAGTGCGTTCAGCTTCACGCTTAGGCCAGAGCGATTTGGGTGTTAATCGCCAACGAATAGAGACGATTAGAGCCAAATTTAAGTAAGTATTAACTCTGCTTGTGATCGAGACGGTTATATTGGGAACGCGATCGGATTCAATTGATTGAACTATACTACTTCTTTTTATAACCGTACTCGGTAAACTTCTGATTATAAGGGAAATGCCGAAAACCCTTGAGGAACAAGCGCACAGCGCCGTATTCCGTACTTTAGGCTGCGTGATGTTCGCGCTTGCGTCTCTATGCAGGGCTACAGTGTACACACAAGTCCTAAAAACTTAACTTGATAAGGCTTTCCTCGTTCCCAGGCTCCGCCTGGGAATGCATTCATTGAGTCTCTGGCTCAATGTCTAACTGGAGGCAGCAGCCCCTAATTAGCCATTCCTATGCAGAGCATGGGAACGAGAGAACAATGGGAAATCGAGCTTTTTTCGACTTGTGTGTACACCGTAGCCCTGCATAGCTACGGTGTACACACAAGTCTGAAGTTGTTCAAGAATCTGGGTTTTACCCCACCCTAACTACTGCTTAAATTCAATAAACGACCACCCGAATTCAATAA
>NZ_WBKM01000212.1 GCF_015714725.1 Nostoc sp. WHI | reverse complement strand
CTTCTACATTTACAAAAAATGCTTAAACGTTTCTTATATAGCGGCATGCATAAGTTGCAAAGGTTTAAATTTTGACAGATAAAATAGAGTGCATTACGGCTTTAACCCAACCCACCGTGCTATCTAGTGATGCGTTAGACGCTCATATCGAGTTTGTCGTGAAAAATCATCTCGAAATATGCAGTACTTATACCATTTCACTTTAATAATGATAGGACTTACGCAAAAGTACACGCTGTAGGGGCAATTCATGAATTGCCCCTACCGTGCGGGTTTACAACAATCAAAGAATGATTCATAAAAACCTGAAACGACGTATTTACGTTGATACACAACATAATTCTTTTGTACAGTGCGTAAGTCCTATAATCGTACAGAGCGCGAGAAAAAGAAGAAAAGCGAAGAGTGCAAAAGTGTAAAGGGCTATTAAGTCCTAAAGGAAGCGGCAACCACAACCCGAAAACCTACGTTGCTGAACCAGCCGCCACCCAAGCTTTTATACCGATTCGCCGAACGGGAATACATTGGAAGGTCTGACCACGAACCACCACGCACCAATCGATTATCATTATAAATTTTCCAAGGGCTACCATCTGTTGGTGTTCCCTTATAATTTTCGTGCCAATCATCCTGACACCATTCCCAAATATTACCATGCATATCAAATAAACCAAAGGAGTTTGGTGGAAAACTTCCGACATCTGTTGTTTGCTCACGAAATTCCCCCTTAGTTCCTTGAGCATAATTACCTGGGTATAATGTTCCTTGATAATCCCAATCTGTCCCCCGATAATTCGCTAAATCAGTCGTAATCGTTTCACCAAAATAAAATGGGGTAGTAGTTCTGGCACGACAGGCATATTCCCATTCTGCCTCACTAGCCAAGCGATAGCCCTTACCTGTCTTGTTAGACAATCTGGCACAAAACTCAATTGCATCATCCCAAGAAACACGCTCAACAGGTCGATTAGCGCCTTTGAAGTTGGATGGTTCAGGATTTAAATCAATATTTACCTTTTTAAGCGCGGCTACAATAGCCCATTGGCTTTGTGTAACTGGAAATTTACCCATAAAAAAGGGTTGAACGGCAACAGTATGCTGTGGACTTTCAGAATCACGTCGTTCTAGCTCATTCTCTGGGGAACCCATCAAGAATTTACCACCAGGAATTGCAACCATTTCCAGAACTACGCCATTGCCCAAATGTTCTGAGAAAAACTTGGCTCGTTGGCGACTGCGATTAATTTCATAGGTTTTTCCTAAGCCAAATAATCCTGATTTTATAGTTATGGTAGCCGTGTCGAACTCAAAGAACTCCAACGGCTGAGTTTGAATACTTGGGGGAGATGGCGGTTGAGAGACAGTTTTAGATAATTCTCTGTCTGGGGATTTTTGTGATTCGTGCTGTCTTTGATATTGCGCTTTTTCTCGTTCTTGTTCTTTTTGCTGTCGCTCATATTCAGTTTGTTTTCGGGCAAGGACTCTTTGTTTAATGGCAGCAATATCTTCATCCCTTAATCCTAGATGTTTCTGATATTCTTGCAATTCCTCCTCATTAAAAGAATATTCTTCATTGACTGCACGAGTCAACGCTCCTTCATACTGAACTCGTTTCCGCTCATACTCCAGATATGGTTGCAGAACTTCTTCTCGGATTGCCTTTGCCTCATCTTCAGATAGCCCCCAATCAATTCGTTGAGATTCCAGCATTTCCAAAACAAAGACAGAAAATTTACCCTTACCTAACTGGGCGCGGCTTTCCACTTGCTTACGGTATTTCAGTTTGGGATCATCCTTTGGCGACTTTGCCAATAGAATCTTATGACCTTCTTCAACTGGGTAGAATTTGGGGGTCATTGCCGGTGAAACTTCTTGCACTTTGATACTGGCGTACTCATGCAGTTCATCAATGGAAATCCAGCCATCAGCATCTTTATCGGCTGCGCCTGTTTCAATACCTTCAACTAAAAAGCGGGTGTAGATGGAGAGTTCTGAGCCTTGTTGCTCAAAGGAATATTGGACAGAAGTGGAAGAAGTGAGGATTGCCCTGCCTCTACCGCCTAGTTGCTCTTGCAGGTTAATCATACCAGCATCTTTGACGCTCATCCCTTCAGCGATCGCTCCACTAAAGCAACAGTCTAGAATTATAACTTGTCTTTGCGATCGGCTATCGTTAATATTGTCGTGCAAAACACTAGCTGCAATTGCTGAAGGCGTTACCAGCTTGCCTTTTTGTGTTTTAGTAGCACGAGTTGATAGATAAAGTTTGCCTCGATCATCTTTAATTCCATGCCCAGAAAAGTAGAATAGCAGCAAGTCATCCTTCTCGCGGTTGCTAAAAAGATGGTAGGTAGCATCTTCTATTTCCTGTCTTTGGGAATTTTTCAGCACTGTGATGTCCGTTACTGCAAAGCCACCCATTTCTGGGTTTACTAAAACTCGCTGCATCGCCTCGACATCTTTAACAGCACTAGGTAGGGGGTTTAATCCCGATTCATACTCACTAACCCCTATTAGCAGCGCTACCTTTGCCATCTTTACTATCTTGTGTATTTTTTGTATTTTTCAGAAAATCCTGAGCTTGCTGCATAGTAAATTCAAATTCCTTGCGACTGCTAGCTTTGAACATTAGATGTGGTTGCCATGTAAAGCATCTCAGTGGTGTTAATAACATCTTTAATAAATTGTAATAGGTTTTAAATATCAAACCAAACAAGAT
Organism: Nostoc sp. WHI; assembly: GCF_015714725.1. Lineage (GTDB taxonomy): Bacteria > Cyanobacteriota > Cyanobacteriia > Cyanobacteriales > Nostocaceae > Nostoc. Next base: position 9,128 of record NZ_WBKM01000212.1, on the reverse strand, counting down.
CACTGCTATAGGACAATAGGCTTGGGAATTAAAAAACAGCGATCGCCTATGAACAATAAGGATGTTAGGATATCTGTCACCAGCTGAATCTGACTTATGAAATTAGTTTGCTCCCAAAGCGACCTCAGTACAAATCTCTCACTCGTTAGTCGTGCAGTACCCTCACGACCAACTCATCCAGTACTTGCCAATGTGCTGCTCCAAGCGGATGCTGAAACTAACCAAGTCAGCTTAACAGCCTTTGATCTCAGCTTGGGAATCCGCACCAGCTTTAACGCAGAGGTTTGGCAAGGAGGTGCGATCGCACTTCCTGCTAAGTTACTTGTAGATATCACCTCTCGTCTTCCAGAAGGCGAAATCACTCTAGATGATGAATCAGCCCTCACAGGTGTAACACCCGGTGGAGAAGGTTTAATTGTTACACTCACACCCAAGAGTGGACATTACCAAGTCCGGGCAATGAGTCCTGAAGAATTTCCCGAACTACCTGTAATTGAAAATACGGAAGTAATCAATCTCACTACCACCGCATTAATTGAGGGCTTACGTGGTTCATTATTTGCTACCAGTGCAGATGAAACCAAGCAAGTACTTACCGGGGTGCATTTAACAGTTAAACAAGACACTTTAGAATTTGCAGCTACCGACGGACACCGCCTAGCAGTAGTCGAAACTAGCAACGAACGTCCTCTAGGCGGAACCAGTCAACTAGAGGTAACGGTGCCAGCTAGAGCATTGCGCGAACTCCAACGAATGCTAGCTCATAACGCCTCATCAGATGAACCTGTAGCTTTATATTTTGATCAAGGTCAAGTTGTGTTTGCGTGGCAAAATCAACGCTTGACTAGTCGCACATTAGAAGGACAATATCCTGCTTATCGACAATTAATTCCCCGCCAATTTGAGCGACAAGTGACAATTGAACGGCGACAATTCGTTAGCACTTTGGAGCGGATTGCTGTGCTAGCTGACCAGAAAAATAATATTGTTAAGGTCAGTATTGACAGTGAAGCTCAAGAAATTACTTTATCTTGTGAAGCTCAAGATGTGGGTAGTGGTAGGGAGTCAATGCCGGCGCAGATATCTGGGGAGAATATAGAAATTGCTTTTAATATTAAGTATTTGATGGAAGGCTTGAAAGAGTTACCATCTTCTGAAATTCAAATGCATTTGAATCAAAGCCTGACTCCGGTGATTTTTACGCCACTGGGGGGGTTGAAAATGACTTATTTAGCTATGCCTGTGCAGCTTAGAAGTTAAAGATGATCTATCTCACGCAGAGGCGCAGAGGCGCAGAGAGTATAAAGCGATCGCACCCAGATGAAGATTTGGGATAGCGCGCTACCAAAGCTGCTATCCTTGGGGTAGCTAAGTCTACAGCAGTATAAAGCAACTATAAGGCATATTTATAGTAATTATGGCGTAAACTTTTTCAACATAGATACACTACACTAGCTATAATTTCCTATAAGTTGAAAAAACTCTTAAGATTTAGCGTTATTATTACGCTTCTCTCACACATACTAGCTGACAACCACATTAGGAGGACTATCTATGGCGCTTGTACCACTGCGGCTGTTGTTGGATCACGCAGCTGAAAACGGTTACGGCATCCCAGCTTTCAACGTTAACAATTTGGAGCAGATTCAGGCGATCCTGAAGGCTGCTGTGGAGACAGATAGCCCCGTAATTTTGCAAGCTTCTCGTGGCGCTCGTGCTTATGCTGGAGAAAACTTCCTCCGCCACCTGATTTTGGCAGCAGTAGAAACCTATCCTCAGATTCCCATTGTCATGCACCAAGATCATGGTAATGCGCCTGCTACCTGCTACTCAGCAATGAAGAACAACTTCACTAGCGTGATGATGGATGGTTCTTTAGAAGCTGACGCTAAGACCCCTGCAAGCTTTGAATACAACGTCAGTGTTACCCGCGAAGTTGTAAATGTAGCTCATGCTTTAGGTGTCAGCGTTGAAGGTGAACTCGGTTGTTTGGGTTCTCTAGAAACTGGTGCTGGCGAAGCTGAAGATGGTCACGGTTTTGAGGGTACACTCGATCACTCTCAACTGCTAACCGATCCCGATGAAGCTGTTGACTTCGTAGAAGCAACCCAAGTAGATGCTTTGGCTGTTGCCATTGGCACAAGCCACGGTGCTTACAAGTTCACTCGCAAGCCGACTGGCGAAATTTTGGCCATCAGCCGCATTGAAGAAATTCACCGCCGTCTGCCTAACACCCACTTGGTAATGCACGGTTCTTCTTCTGTACCCGAAGATTTGCTTGCAATAATTAACCAATATGGTGGTGCAATTCCTGAAACCTACGGTGTACCTGTAGAAGAAATCCAAAAAGGTATTAAGAGTGGTGTACGTAAAGTAAACATCGACACCGACAACCGTCTAGCAATTACTGCTGCTGTACGTGAAGCTTTGGCTAAAAAACCAGAGGAGTTTGACCCCCGTCACTTCCTCAAGCCTTCTATTACATATATGCAGAAGGTTTGTGCTGAACGCTATCAGCAATTTGGCACAGCTGGCAATGCAAGCAAGATCAAGCAGGTTTCTTTAGAAGATTTTGCTGCTAAGTATGCTAAAGGTGAACTAAATGTTGTTACCAAGGCAGCTGCTAAAGTTTAATTCTGACAACAAATAAATAGCCGCACAGTGCTACTATTCTCTTAGAAGACTGAGGATTCTAATATCGGCATAAACCGGGTGGTTGCCCGGTTTTTTGTTTTATTTATAGGGATGGGGCATTGGGCAAAAACAGTTCCGAGTTCCGAGTTCTGAGTAAAGAAGTGAGATTCCCAACTCAGCACTCAGCACTCAGCACTCCTGCTCCCCAGTGCCTAAAATACCCGATGCTGTAAAGAAGGCATTTGACGGCGGACTTGTTCGATCCTAGTGGGGTTAATTTCAGCGATCGCAATTCCCGGCTTTTCCCCAGCATCGGCTAAAATTACGCCCCAAGGGTCGATAATAACGGCGTGTCCGTGGGTTAGACGGCGGGCGTAGTTATTACCTGTTTGGGCAGGGGCAATAACATAGGCAGTATTTTCGATGGCTCTGGCTTGTAATAGTACTTGCCAATGGTCTTTGCCAGTAAAAGCGGTAAAGGCGGCAGGAATAAACATAACATCAGATCCCTTCTCTGCCAGATGACGGTACAGTTCCGGGAAGCGGACATCATAACAAATAGAAAGTCCTAAATTACCAAGTTTTTCTGAGAAATAGACGGGGGGTAGTTGCGTACCAGCCACAACAGTACTCGATTCACGATAAGTGTTGCCGTCGGGGACATCAACATCAAATAGATGTACTTTGTAGTAACGAGCAAGTTCTTCACCGCTTGGGTCGATGAGTAGAGTGGTATTGTAAACTTTGCCTGTATTATCTACGGGAAGTGGAAAGCTGCCGCCCAAGATGGTAACTTGAAAGCGTTGAGCCATTTTTTTGAGAAATTTTTCACTTTCAAGAGCGATCGCATCCCCTTGCGCGAGTTTATCTTTTTCTTCTCCCATATAGGAAAAATTTTCTGGTAAACCCACCAATTCAGCACCTTGACGCACGGCAAGCTCTATTAATTCTTCTGCCTGTGTCAAATTTTTATGCAGATCGGGTACACTTGTCAATTGAATAGCGGCGGCTAAATAAGACTTCATAGATTCAACAACGAACAGTTTATTTATGGGCGAGAGATTATCAAAATATATCTCTACTTCAACATTTATGGAACTTAATTAGAAATACATCAGCGTTGCTTTTCTTTAACAGACTTGTTTTAGGGAGCATCTCACTTTTTCAAGTGGCTCAAACCGACAATAATCCATTGAGGTAAGCACAGCGATGGGCGATTCTTCAACCCTTGCCGTGAAACCAACTTTATCAAACCAGGAAACAGCCGATACAAAGACTGCGAGAAATTCGCCGAACGAACCATTACTCCCGATAGGCTTGTTTATACTTTAATACTACAGATTTAGTACCACAGACAGATAGCTCTACTTTACTTTATTGGTTAAATACGATAATAAATGTAATTTAATTCCTTAGGAAAATCAACAATGGGACTATACCCAACTGATACAACAGAAAATGCATCCAATGGCAAGGATCGTAATACTTTAGAGTTGGGGTTTAATCCTCAGTCCAAACTTTGGAACAGTGGATTGGCTATAGTCGGTTTTGTCGCTTACCTAACTTTGGAATCTCAACGGCTACAGCGTAATGTGAGAATTACTCCACTTCATACCCTACTCTCACCGCTAATTATGTTACTGTCTTTTTCCTAGACTTCAGCTGTTTAGAAAGTACCATAGAAAGAATACGGGTCATTATAATTACTACTATCATCAGTATTAGTACTTGAGCTACCCAGTCTTTCAGCCTAAAACAGTTTTTGGTAGGGCAGTTGCATGTATAGTAATAATTAAAGTATCTTAATAATTAGAAACATTTTTAGAGTATTGGCACTGTCCAATGGAAAACACTAACCACTAAGAGGGTTTTTGGCTGGTAGTTAGTAATTTTTGTCGTGACTATATTTTAGAAATTTTCACCTGAATACTAGGCGGAGTAAAAACGTGATCCAGTTAGAACAACAACCCAGTCATCAAACAAAACTGACCCCAGTGGTGAAAAGTAAATCTCAATTTAAAGGACTTTTCATTGCTATTGTCATTGTTAGCATCTGGGTCGTTAGCCTGAGTTTATTACTTTCTCTTGACATCTCCAAGTTAAAATTGTGGATGTTATCGCCTGTTATACTATGGCAAACATTTTTATATACGGGATTATTTATTACATCTCATGATGCTATGCATGGGGTAGTGTTTCCTCAAAACACCAAGATTAATCATTTTATTGGGATATTAACCTTATCTCTTTATGGTCTTTTACCATACAAAAAGTTATTAAAAAAGCATAGGTTACACCACCACAATCCAGCAACTCAAATAGACCCAGATTTTCACGATGGTAAACACCAAAACTTTTTTGCTTGGTATTTTCATTTTATGAAGGGTTATTGGAGTTGGGGACAAATAATTGCCTTAAGCACTATTTATAACTTTGCTAACCATATACTCTATATGCCGAGTGACAATCTAACCTACTTTTGGGTGATTCCCTCGCTTTTAAGTTCACTACAATTATTTTATTTTGGTACTTTCCTCCCTCATAGCGAACCAAGAGAAGGTTATATTCAGCCTCATTGCGCCCAAACAATTAGCCGTCCAATTTGGTGGTCATTTATCACATGCTATCATTTCGGCTACCACGAAGAACATCACGAGTATCCCCATGTTTCTTGGTGGCAGTTACCAGAAGTTTACAAAATAAAATAGTTCTTGTTTATCTAATTATTATGGCAACAATAGTAATATGACAATCTATATAGTTTGAGCAAGGCATTCTTTTAGATTATCCTGGTCATGACAATTAATAATTCTCGTCTTGTCACCTATAGCCCTGCTTATACAATCGTTCCCACTTACGAGTGCTTTAATCGGTGTAGTTACTGCAACTTTCGTAGTGAGCCGGGTAAAAGTCCCTGGATGAGTCTTTCAGATGCAACCAGTATTTTAAAACCACTTCAAAGCGAAAAAATCTGTGAAATTCTCATCCTCAGTGGTGAAGTGCATCCCCATTCGCCAAGGCGTCAGGCGTGGTTTGGGCGGATTTATGATTTGTGTGAATTAGCGCTTTCAATGGGGTTTTTACCGCACACAAATGCAGGGCCTCTGAGTTTTGAGGAGATGCAAAAGCTCAAGGATGTAAATGTTTCGATGGGGCTGATGTTGGAACAGTTAACGCCAACATTGTTAAATAGTGTACATCAGTACGCACCGAGTAAATTACCAGAAGTCCGTTTACAACAATTGCAATGGGCGGGAGAGTTGCAGATTCCCTTTACAACTGGGTTGCTGTTGGGAATTGGAGAAACTGTAGATGATTGGTGGGAAACTTTGGAAGCTATATCTGACTTGCATCAACGTTATCGCCACATTCAAGAAGTTATCCTACAACCTCATAGTCCAGGACATCAGCAAACTTTTGATGCACCACCTTTTAACCCCCATCAATTACCAGAAGTAATTGCTAAAGCGCGTCAGATTTTACCGTCAGATATTACTATTCAAATTCCGCCAAATTTAGTTAAAGATGATCGATGGTTACTCGCTTGTATCGAAGCTGGTGCGCGAGATTTGGGCGGAATTGGGCCAAAAGATGAAGTGAATCCTGATTATCCGCATATTCAGAAACAGGCATTAAGAGAAATTTTACAACCTGCGGGGTGGGAATTGGTGAGCCGTTTGCCAGTTTACCCGCAATTTGATAGCTGGTTGTCGGACGAATTACAAACATCTGTAAAACACTGGCGCAAGACTCTAACCCCAGTTTCTCTTTTGTAAGAACAGGGAAGTAGAGATTTTCCCATCTCGTAGTAGTTTTTTTTGCTCATGAGTAAGTAGCTGGACAAAAATATTTACAGTCATTGCGAACGAAGTGAAGCAATCGCAAAAGTTTAGGATTGCTTCACTTCGTTCGCAATGAGATTATGTAATTAATTCTGCCTGACTACTTATTTGAGGTGCGCTCATCCACCTTTGAACTCCGTTGACGAGTCTTTGAACTGGATGCATCCACCTTTGAACTCCGTTAACGAGTCTTTGAACTGGATGCATCCACCTTTGAACTCCGTTGACGAGTCTTTGAGGTGGATAAATGCACCTCAATTCTCTATAATCTCGATTATTATAAGCATCATTGCTATATTTTTTACCTATGGTTAATAGTACTGACTTACTCGCAAACCTCTACAACGCCTTTAACCCTTTTGATCCCTTACCCGCAGGTGATCCAAAATATGTAGATTGTCAGGATGTGCGGGGAGATGCGGATATTTTGCAAGAGTTGGGAAATCGGATGCAACGATCAAATACAAATACTTGCCAATTGTATTCTGGTCATCGGGGTGCGGGGAAGTCTACAGAACTACTCAGGTTAAAAAGCTATTTAGAAAATCGGCAATTTTATGTCGTCTATTTTGCGGCTGATGAAGAGGATATCGATTCTGAAGATGCTCAATATACAGATATTCTCCTCGCCTGTACCCGCCATTTGCTCAAAGATTTAAAAGAAATTGCTAGTCCTCGCCCCATACTCAACTGGTTAAAAAGCCGTTGGGAAGATTTAAAAGATTTGGCGCAGACTCCCATAGAGTTTGAAAGTCTAGAAGTAGAAGCCCAACTTGCTCAGTTTGCCAAGTTGACCGCAAATTTAAGAGCTGTTCCTGGATTACGCCAGAAGATTCGCCAAAAAATTGATCCTTACACCATTACTTTAATTCAGGTGTTAAATGAGTTTCTGAAGGATGCAAAACAGCACTTACCTAATAGCTACAAAAAACTGGCGGTAATTGTCGATAACTTAGACCGGATGGTGTTAGTCAAAGACGCAGAAGGCACCAACCATGAGGAAATCTTTTTAGACCGCAGCGAACAACTCAAAGCTTTAGATTGCCATTTGATTTACACCATCCCCATTTCAATGCTTTATTCTGGCAGGGCAACAGACCTCACAGTGAACTACGGCGAACCCCAAATTTTGCCGATGATTATGGTAAACACTCTCAAGGGTGAAGTTTACCAGCCAGGACTCAAGAAAGTTAAAGAAGTAATTAAGAAGCGAGTCCGGGGAATTGCACCCGAACTATCACTAGAAACAGAAATTTTCGATAGTCCCCAAACCTTAGACACACTTTGTTTGATGAGTGGAGGTCATGTGAGGAGTTTGCTATTGTTAACTCAAGATGCCATTGGACGCACTGAAGAGTTACCTGTTTCCGAAAAGGCGGTGCGACGAGCAATTACTCAAGCCAGAGATACTTATCGCCGCGCTGTGGAAAATGATCAATGGTCTCTGTTAGCGGAAGTTTCCCTTTCTAAGCGCATTATTAATGCTGACTTGTATCGGAGTTTGATGTATAACCGTTGTCTTTTAGAATACCGCTATTTGGATGAAGATGAAGAGATGCAGCGTTGGTATGATATTCATCCATTGATTCGAGGAATTCCAGAATTTAAAGAAGCCGTAGCGAAACTTTCATGAGTCCAAATTTAAGTGATTGGGATGATGATTTACCCCCAGAACCAGAAGAAGCTTATCAAGACTTGCTTCGCGCACTGAAGCGTAAATCAGGATTTGGTTTGTTTTTTGTCCAATGTACACCTGGGGAAGCAGACAAGTTTATTGTCAAACTTCCCCAGGAGATTCCGCAGAAGAAGATTGCAGTGCTGCGTTTTGTCGAGTCGATTGATAATTTATATCAGCCAGTAGCAGAGTTTGTTAAAGACAAGCGAGTTGATATTTTATTGATTAAAGGTTTGGAATATTCTTTATATAAGTATGAAAAAAGAAGTTTTGGCGAAATTACTGAAGGACAATTTAGTAATTTAACCAGTGTTCCGCATATTTTAAATCACTTAAACCAACAGCGAGAACGCTTTAGAGATGATTTTCCTATTACCTTTGTTTTTCTTTTGCGTTCATTTTCGATAAACTATTTTATTCATCGCGCCCCAGATTTTTTTGATTGGCGCTCTGGGGTGTTTGAATTGCCGACAACACCAGAATTAGTAGAACAAGAATCAAATCGTCTACTGTTGGAAGGAGACTATGAGGAATATTTGAAACTGAGTCCAGAACAAAAAATTGAGAAAGTCTTGGAAATTCAAGAGTTGCTGACAGAAAAACATCAGCTAGATAACCAGAAGCCAAGGTTACTATTTGAACTAGGAAATTTATTATCTACTGCTAATGAATACGAAGCAGCGATCGCATCCTACGACCAAGCACTGAAATTTAAACCAGATTTACACGAAGCTTGGTACAATCGGGGCATTGCGCTACGCAATTTAGGACGCAATGAAGAAGCGATCGCATCCTACGACCAAGCGCTGAAATTTAAACCAGATAAACACGAAGCTTGGAACAATCGGGGCTATGCGCTAGGCAATTTAGGACGCTTTGAAGAAGCGATCGCATCCTACGACCAAGCGCTGAAATTTAAACCAGATAAACACGAAGCTTGGAACAATCGGGGCTATGCGCTAGGCAATTTAGGACGC
>NZ_WBKM01000171.1 GCF_015714725.1 Nostoc sp. WHI | reverse complement strand
GATCCCCCCAACCCCCCTTAAAAAGGGGGGCTAAGAGCATCTCTATTTCCCCCCTTTTAAGGGGGACTAAGCTGTGTTGGGATGTCAAGATGCAAATTCTCCGATGCATCAACAGTTGTCGTAAGTTGAAAAACTTCCATTGCGATCGCAGCTATTGAACTCTGGTTTAATTTTAATGCGAACAGTCACTAATCGCACAAGCAAAAGAACAAAGCCAGAATAAGCGATCGCTATGGTCTTATACTACCTGTAGCTACATCCGCTTTATGTGATGTTTCAACGATTTGGTAGAGTTTGTCTTCAAATTTCTGCATACACGCTGACCAATCAAAGTCGAGTATGGAAGGGCGAGCGTACCGAGTCATGTCTGCTTTCAAGTCGGGATTTTCCAGAATTGCAATCACCTTTTGCGCGAAGTCTGTAGGATTGTTAGGTTGGGCAAGAAAGCCGTTGCGACCAGGATATACCTGTTCTGAGGTTGAAGGTGCAACAACAGCAACCACAGGAGTTCCAGAGGCTAACGCTTCGTTATTTGTAGTGCAGAAGTTTTCGGTAATGGAGGGGTTGACAAAGACATCTGCTCTAGCAAACCAACCTAAAAGTTCTGTACCGTGAGACTCGCCCCAGATGGTAACACCAGATGCAAATTTTTGGGCACGCTGACGGATCTCTGCATCCAGAGGCCCACTACCAACAATCACCAAATGGACATCAGGAATTTTGGCAGCAATCAACGGAAATATATCAAGTAGTTGGTTAACATTCTTTTCAGGGGTGATGCGTCCAACAAACAAAAGAGTCGGTCGGTTGTCATTAGGAATCGGGTCGTAACAGATGTTTCGCGGGTGAAATTTTTCGCAATCAATGCCTTGATAAGGGACATATTCGGCGCGTTGGCATTTCAATTCTTTGTATTTAGTGAGTTGTTCTTTAGAAGAGAAGTAATTAAAGTCATAAGACTCACTAAACTGCTTGACTAAAGCGGGAACGATGGGACGAACCAAGTTAAAAAACCAATCTCCAAAATAATATTTGATATACGCAACGATATCAGTATGAAAGAGTGATATTGTTGGGGTTCCGGTTCGTCTTGCGTATTTAGTGGCGATGGGGCGACCATAACCTTGCAAGAAAAATGAGTATAAACCTCTCATTTGCGCCGCTTCTTCAACTATGATAATGTCAGGCTGAAACTTCTCCAGTAACTTGGTATCGCTCCAATGTCGATAGTGCAATGGTTGAGGAAGAGATTTGTAAAATAGCAGTGGTTGTGTGGGGAATGCGTAAGCAGAGAAGTTAGGGAAAGACTGAATTTCATTGAGTCCTGGCATGGGGCGATCGCCTACATTTTTGGGATAGCGATCGTTAATCTGCGGATGGATTAGAAAAACCTCATGTCCCTGCTCCAGCAGCCAACGAACTCGCTGGTGTACTGCAACAGAAACACCAGTTAAGAAAGGAGCGTACAATCCTGTAAATAGTGCAATGCGAAGTGGCTGCTTAGTCATATAAAAAGGGAATATTTTACGAAAATACTGATTGTGAATTTAGGATTTACGCAGAAAATATTTCATTAGCAATTATTCAAAGAGAAACTTTGCTATCAATCGGCTGATCCAACCATTGATAAGGGCGATATTCGATTAGCCGGACATTCCAAGGCCCTTGAACCCGATAGGCGACACCGCGCCAAGTAACTGTTGAAATCCACAATGACGATAGCATCGCTAACCCATAAACCCACTGTGTCAAGGGAATCCCAATCAACATTTTGATGATTGTCGTAGCTGATAATTTTGCGATCGCTTGATCGTTAGAGCGAACCACTCGCTGTATCTCTAATTCCAACACGAGCATTATTAAAAGTAATCCAACAGTGTAGACACCATAGCAGCCAAGTAGGAGAGATGCAGCTTCCCATTTTGCCCCTAACAATGACTCTATAATTAACATTACAACTATAGTAGGAAACAAAATGCTAGAAACAGCTTCACTAACTAAAGCTAACCAACGTGGGTGATAAAGGCGAGAATAAAGTAAGAGACGTTTGAGATAGTCTATTAAGTTGAATAAGTCAATCTCTTCACGATTTACTGTCAGCAGCGAAGGCACAAACTTTACTTGCAATCCATGTTTTTTTAAGACATCGTGCATCATAAAATCTTCGCCTAAAGCTTGTCCCCATTTATCTAGTAGTTCTGTTTGACGAAGTACTTCGGTTTTCACAGCCAAAGTTCCACCCCAAGGAATCTGGAAGATAAACATTTGCACTACTGTGGATACATTACCGATGTAGCGCACTAAAGATCCCCAATAGTTACCTGTAGGCACATACCAACGATTACCTGTTGTTGCTCCCACTTTCGCATCGCTTAGAGGACTAACTAATTCTCGCAGCCAATTCACATGGACTATAGTATCGGCATCTGCTAAAGCAACCACTTTGTAGGAATCATCCAACTCACGGACGGCTTGCACTAAGGAACTGCATTTGAGACTACAATTGTTGCGTACTATTCTCAAAGGGCTGATTTGAACGTTAGTCGCTTCTTGCTCTGTGATGGTTTCGCTAGCAATTCTCCAAGCGGGATCTTCGTGACTATCAACGATCAACTTTAAATCATACTGTGGATAGTTCTGATTTAGGAGCGATCGCAAACATCTCGGCAAAAATGGATCAGCGCCGCGTAAGCAAAGAATCACCGCTGTTTTAGGTAACTGCTCATCTGGCAATAAGTTTTTCTTAGATGAGCGCAGGTACCATATAAAGACAAGTGTGAAACATACCTGAATAACCAACCAACCCATCAAAGACTTAGACAGAAATATCGCCAAATCTTCCATTAAATTTTTAATCTCCGGTAGAATCTCGGCTTGCTTATATGTAGGTGTGATCTAAACCGTAATTCTGAAGAATTGGGCATTGGGCATTGGGCATTGAATATTAGTTATTCTTTCTCCCTCATCTCCCAATATGGTTCGGTTAACGTGTTCATTCCTCGGAGATCCCCCCAACCCCCCTTAAAAAGGCTTGCTCAGAATGGCTCTATTTCCCCCTTTTTAAGGGGAGCCAGCGCGGTCTTGGGGGTTTCCCCCATAAGCGACTGGCGTGGATTAAGGGGGATCTTCAAGAACTATGCACCTTAACCGAACCGTATTGCCTCATCTCCCACTGCCCGATCCCTTTACGAATCAAGCGAATATTTCATGATGATGTTGACTGTGGTATTTTTGTTTATAACAAAACTGGCATCACGAAATTTTGGTGCACCTGTTTGTATAGACACAGTTGGATTTTTGGAAATCCCAAAACCTTCTTGAGGAATACCGAAAAAGTCTTTGTTGAGTTTGCGATCGCCATTCTGATCATCCACTACAGCGATCGCATAAGTCCCAGGTTTTAAACCAGAAAATTCTTTTTTTACAGAACTGCCTGTAATCTTAGCGCAGCCACTTTTACCTTCACTAGTATTACTCATCGGGAATCCTTTTTCACCTGCGTAAACTCTGAAGCAAATCTCACCTTTTTGGTGCTGTATTCCATTTACCACAACGCTTAGTGTTGCAGTTGGCTGGGCATTCACTGTTTTAGCAAAGCTGATGCTTACTAAAGTAGCAAGTAAAACATGAGATAGTTTCAGCATAATTTTGTAGTGAAGAATAGGTGATTTGCGATCGCTGTAGAATTTAGCGGTGCGTTCGTCGCAGATGTTGGCGCAGCCATCGCTAGCTTTTACTTCTGAACTGATTCCTTCAAAGTGCGACTTGCTGTTCTTTAATTGATGCTGTTTGCCAACTTTTCCAAAGTACTTGTATCACTCTTAGCAAATCTTTCAGCAAAAGATATTCTGTCCCTTTTAACTGCTGATGTAAACTTCTATGACAACACAGCCGCTCATATAAACTCAGGGGACTACGCCATATAGAGAGTAGATATTCCCAAAGTATTCTCCAATGTGGCAATAAAATTTGTCCTTTCTTTGCTGAATCAAACCACACTGTATACTCATAAAAATCAGGCAGCATACTCAACAATGGTTTTTGATTTTTGTCAGCAAACAACAAGTAATTGGGAAAGAACATACTCAGTGATTGTTGCGGATGACTTCTGGCAAAAAACAGGTATTCAGGGATTTCATAAAACCTACCAAGAATACCCAGTCTCAACAAGAGAATTCCATCTGCATTACCATAACCACCCATCGGCGGTACCATTCTCAAGGCACTAGCGCGAATTACCCCGTAACATTGATAACAGAAATGTTTAGTCAGCAATTCGTGGAAACGTTCGTGTGGTTTTAGTGCATCTGCCTTGAGTTTGATATCGTAATTTTGGAGAAAATTCCCCTGTTCGTCAATGAAATATACCTGAGAGTGACACAAGATTATGGTAGGATCTTTGTCAAGCACCTCTACACACCTTTTGATAAAATCTGGAGCGTGTAGATCATCATGGGCAGCCCATTTAAAGTACTCACCTGAAGACAATTCAAAGACACGATTGAAGTTACGAGCGCAACCGATATTTATATCATTGCGGTAGTAATGAATACGTTGGTCTTGCTCGGCATAAGCTCTACAAATTTCTTCAGTTTTATCTGTAGAGGCATTATCGCAAATAATTAACTCAAAATCTTCAAAGGTCTGAGCCAAGAGTGAATCTATGGCTTCTTTGATAAATTTTTCACCATTGTATACAGGTAATCCGATGCTCAATCGTGGCTGATTGCTACTCATAGAAAACAAGTATTTCAAAAATCTGTGGACTATTTCATCAAACTTTGGATATCTGTTTTTTGCAGCCATTCATGTGTTCGCTGCATTCCCGATTCTAAGTCAATTTTTGGTTTATAATTTAAAAGGCTTTGTGCTTTGACAATAGAACAAGCATAGGGACGAGTCATAAAATCTATAGATTCTGGTAAAATATCAACTTTTTTGCGAAAGAGTTTTTGTCCTTGAACACGTAGCTTTAGAAACAACTTGATTTCATCTTTCGGTAATGAAAGGGGTGCTTGTAAACCTTCCATTGCTGCTAAACGCATAAAATACTCTTTCCACGAAGTTTCTTGTCCGTCGGTGATATTAAATATTTCACCGGAGGTTTCTTTTTCTATTGCGAGAAAGATGCCATCAATCAGGTTATCTATATATACATGATTGATTACTCCTTTACCATCGTTGGCACAGGCAAATAATTTTTGACGCATCATCAGAATTGGCCTGACTATCCAGGGAATACTTCCTGGTCCGTAAACATCTCCGGCTCGAATAATAATAATGCCAAAATCTGGAGGATTATTCAGTTCTAAAAGTGCTGTTTCGGCTTCTATTTTCGTTTGACAGTAGGGATTATTTTCGCCAGAGAGTGGCCCTGATTCTGTCACGCCATCAGGATAGTTGAAACCGTAAACCATTACACTGGATAGATGCACAAATGTTTTAACGCCAGCTCGTTTAGCAGCTTTAGCTATGTTGACAGTACCGCCAACATTGACATCACGAAAATGGTTAATTGAACCAGCTTCTTCGGCAATTTGATGTGTATGTAAAACGATGTCTACTCCCTGACAAGCTTTTTGGGCAATAGCAGAATCGGTGATACTACCAATAATTATCTCAACACCTAAATTCTGTAATTGTTTGTTCTTTTCTGTAGAACTTTGTAGTCCACGAACCTTCATTCCTTGCGCTATGGCTAACTCGGCTGTACGCAAGCCGACAAGTTCATCAATACCAGTAATTAGAAGGGTTTTGTTGTTGAGGTTCATAGAGTTATACCAATTTTGGATTGTAGATTAAGATACCGAATATTTTTATCACGCAGAGGCGCAGAGGCGCAGAGAGAGAAAAGAGAGGTAAGCTTAGAAAATATCACCTGGGTCTGCGGAGCGGAGTTTGTTGATAGCAAGTGCTCCTGATGTTATACACATTAAAACTGTTGAAGTTAAGACAATCAGTGCATTATTAGTAGTCATAACTATTGGTAATTTAGTTGCTTCTTGTGCAAAACTATATAACAACACGGAAGTAAGAAATCCGGGGATATAACCTAAGATTGCCAAAATTAAAGCTTGTTGAAATACTACATTCAATAAATATCTGTTGGCATAACCTATAGCTTTTAAAGTGGCGTAAGCAACGAACTGTGTAGCGATATTGCTATAAAGAATTTGATAAACAATAACCACACCAACAACCGCAGCCATTGTCAACATCAAGTTAAGTATAAAACCAATGGGTGTTCTGACTGCCCAATATTTTTTTTCAAAGTCAATGAAGCCTTGGCGGGTAAAAATTTGGACATCATTAGGCAAACTTGCTTGCAAATTTTTTAGTACTGTTTCTGCATTAGTACCAGGTTTGAGGGAAATCAAACCGACATCTATCATATCTGCCGGACGACTATTGGGATTTATTCTGAGGAAAGTTGAGTCACTAACAAGTAAGTTGCCATCTACCCCAAAGGAAGGCCCCAAGCTGAATAAACCACCAATTCTGACTCTATAACCAATTAATGAATTGAAGGGAAATATTTCAATTGTCTGGGCAGTCTCTCCCTCATTAAACTTTTCAGCTATTGGGCCAAACTCTGGACGAGAAATCCGGTCAAAAAGCATGACATCGGGAATTTTTAATTTATTTAAATTGTTCTCAACTTCTGGGATGTTCATTACAGGTTTACCTGGATCGAAACCAATAACATATATTGAATATTTCTCACCAGTTGCCGGATTTTTCAGTTTGGCAAATTGCAAATACATGGGGCTAACTGACTCTACGCCATCAAACCCCAAAGATTGGTACAAACGAGTCCGCGAAAAGCTTTGATTTGAGGTCAAAGATTTATATTGTGAACTAACTAAAAATAAGTCCCCCTTGAGATTCTGATGCACTGCGGTTGCACTGGAATAGAGAGCATCTTGAAAACCAAGTTGCACAAACATTAGCAGCACAATAAAACCAATCCCAGCTACAGCTATTAGTAAACGAAATTTTTGCTGGGCTAGCTGTAGCCATGCTAAAGGAATTTTGAAAATCATGAATTTATTTGTTATTTGTTATTTGTCATTTGTAAATGACCAATGCCCAAATCTCAATGACTATATTTGAATAGCAACATCCACTTGTAGGTTAGTTAAACGAGCTACTCGCTGGCTATCTGTGGGATTATCAATGGAGATTTTTACCTCAATTATTCTGCGATCTGTATCTGATCCAGGGTTAAGACTGAAGATACTTTGCTTGTCAACTTGCCAACCAATCTCTTTCACAGTTCCCTGCAATTTTCCAGTAAATGCAGTGCTAGTAATGGTAGCTTTTTGTCCTACACGCACTTTTTGAACGTCGGTTTGATACACCTCTGCAATCACATACATTTGAGATGTCTTACCTATTTCAGCAAATCCTCTGCTGGTGCTAACTACTTCTCCGGTTTTGGCGTGAATTTTTAAAATTTTGCCATTTATGGGAGATTTGATGTAACTTAAATCCAAGTCGGCTTTTGCTTGTTGAACAGAAGTTGTTGCACTGTTGACTTCGGTTTGGGCCACCTGAACATCTACACTACGCACTTCACTAATGCCTGTGAGTGTAGCTTGTGCCTGCTTGCGTTGTTCTTGGTATGTGTCTTGAGTTCGCTTGAGAGTGGCTTGAGCTTCTGTTAGCTGCTGTTGTGTAGTCTTTAGTTGCAGAGCTTTGGTATCTGCTATGGAAGCCGCGATCGCACCTTGTTTGTATAATTGCTGATAGCGATCGTTTTCGGACTGAGCGTTGTCTACTTCAGCCTGGATGCGGCCGATTGTCGCCTGTTGTGTGGCAACGTCTCCATTATATTGTGGCTCTAAACGAGCGATCGCTGCCTTTTGAGCATCGACATCTCCGGTTTTAGCTCCAGATTTCACCTGCGCTAATTTAGCTTTGGCAACTTGCAGTTTGTCTAAAGCCTGTTGCAATGCGGTTCTAGAACGACCATAATTTTCTAGATACGCTAATAATTGCCCTGCTTTAACCGTATCTCCTTCTTTCACCAACAATCTTTCTACTCGCACCCCATTATTGGAATTGGGAGCAGTTAAAGAAGTAACTTCGCCTTCTGGCTGCAAACGTCCCAAAGCAGTCACGGCAACTTTAGCAGGAGTGGCAGCTTGTGGAGGATTTGCTGGCGCTGTCACAACTTTAGGTTTAGACCAAAAGGGCGCCAAACTATAGAAAGTGATTAATCCTGCCGCTAAAGTGAGAGAAGTTGCTAAAATTACTTGCGATCGGCCAATGGGTTTTCTGAAGAATCGGCTTTCTTTATTTGCTGCCATATTTTCATTCCAATTCTGCTTTTTTAGAGGATAATCTGGCTATATTTAGTCGAGTAGAATAGACTCATCCGCAAATTACCAAGAGGGCTTTTCCTCTAAGGTTTCTACCTTAATAAAGTGGATGCTTCTAAATTGGTTTTATATGAATTGTTGTACGCTTTTGCCGCCCAAACTCACTACCCTGGCGCGAAAATTAATGGTGTGTTACTTCAAAGCTTCCTAAGTTATATCCTAATTTGACATCTAATCCAGTAGCGTAAAATACAATAATGCTAGCCAGAAAACTTAACTCTCAAGAACAACGAAGCGCTGATGAAAATGAAATAAAAAAGTTGGATAAACTTGTTATTAACTATGACGAAAAACTTGGGATTTGTCAACTAGCTGACTATACATAGTCCAATAGAGTTCAGTTAAGGGCTATTGGTACAAAACTTTGGGTTTTTTAGACGCGATAAATCGCCGTCTCTACAAATGTTTTGGTCTTATCTGAACTGTATTGATACATAGTCTGGATTCTATCACCTTGACGTGATTTTGTGATGAGTTAACGGTTAGATTTTAAACACAAAGTAATGTAGAGGAAAGGCAGAGTTTGGGTTTGTACAAACCTGTTCTCATTTTTTCCTACCTCGGTGTTCTCTCTGACTTTTCACGTTATGTGGATAAGTCCACGAAAACCTAACCCCCTAACCCCCTTCCCGACACGGGAAGGGGGAAAATTCAAAGTCTCTCTCCTAAAAGGAGAGAGATTTAGAGAGAGGTTTTTCAGATACCGTGAAAAGTCAGGGTGTTCTCTAAGGTTCGTTGGAATTAACTCATATTATGTTTATTAAGTAACATACTAAAAATTAACATTTGCTTTATAAATAACTGCTTTGCTTCTTAAATTGACCTATATTGAAAAATGAGCGACAACTTGGGATCAATTATCATGTTTCCCTGAAAAAAAATACTTATGGTTATTCAATTTATCTATATATTCATTGAATTGTTAGTTACTAGATAACAAATTTGTATTGTTAACTTAATCAAGAGAATATTTATGTCTAACTTGTAGACAACAAAATATAGCAATCCGATTTGATTTTTGAACTTATCTGGGTAGGCAGGCAAGAGGCAACGGGAAAGAATGCTCTT
>NZ_WBKM01000110.1 GCF_015714725.1 Nostoc sp. WHI | reverse complement strand
GATAAGGGGAATGGAGATCAATAACTCTTTATTCCTAACTTTTCACTCCCCACTCCCTACCTACTCCCTACTCCCCACTCCCCATTAACTAAGAATTCAACAAATTTTCTGGTATCACAATCAAGGTTGTACCTTCTCTCCTGACTACATAAACTCTTTGATGGGGCGGTACGGTGAATTTGTCATCGTCACATCTTGCTTGCCAAGAATTTCCTTCATACCGCACCCGCCCTGTTTTCCCAGGCAGAATTTCTGTTAAGGTTTCAGCCATAACTGCATCCCGAATTTTAGATTTGCGTTGTCGCGGTTGCAAAAATCGACGGGAAAGTAAAACTAGTATGGTGGAAAGCAACAGCCAAACCACAATTTGTAACCATACACTTCCCAAACCCACTCCAGACAACAGCGCCACTACAAAAGCGCTAATTCCCATCATGAAGGCGACAAACGCCGATGGTAAAAACAGTTCCGTTAGACACAGAACTGCTCCTGCCAGAAGCCAGATTAAGGTAAAACTTGGCATACTGCCATTCCTAGCCTCTACATTGACGTAAATGCATTTCTACGATTAGATACAGCCAGACGTAAGTTATTTACAGAAAGCAAAACTTGGTATTTCTACCAATAGTTTTGATTAATTTCAGTAACAAGATGTAGCTAGCGGTACACCAATCCAGTCTATTCTAGCCTTCAAGTCATTGCCAGCTAAATGTAATCGAAGTTCATGAGTTGATTGGTTTATTAAATTTATACCTTTATGATTTCTACTCAACTGATAATTTATTGTATAAATCCAGGCTGTAATAGCCCAATTAATCCGATAGGAGATAGTGTTTGCGCCAGTTGCCAAACTCCCTTGGTTCACCGCTATCTCTGGGCTACTGGTTCATTGTCTGCTCAAATCTCACTAGGTACAAAGGTAGCAGACAGATATGAAGTAATTAGTCAACAGATTTGGCTGGATACTCAACCGGGACTGCCACCAGATGTACCCGAAGAATTGCCAAAGGAAGTAATTCCTTATCTACAGTTATGTCAAGAACGGTTGCATTTGCCCCAGGCTTATGGGTTTGCTACTTACCTTGAGGGAGATGCAACTGATATCCTTTTATTAGAAAATGTGCCGATAGATGAGACAGGACATATCTATCCAACTATTGTTGAGGCATGGGAGCAAGCAACGGCGGTACGACAAGTTTATTGGCTGTGGCAAATTCTCCAACTTTGGACACCTTTATCAGAATTGGGACTTAGCCGCAGTTTACTGGTAGTAGACAACTTGAGAGTTCAAGGTTGGTGTGTGCGACTGTTGGAACTCTACCAGACACCAGCAGCCGAGAAGCTGAGTTTACAAAATCTGGGGCAGTGTTGGCAGTTCTGGGTAGCGTCTGCAAAGACATCAGTAGCCAAAGAGTTACAGAACATAGTCCAACAGATGTGTGAAACTGAGGTTGAGTTAGAAGCTATTAATATTCAACTCAATAATTTACTACTAGCATCTGCGGCAGAATTGCCGTTATATCTGAAAGTGGCAGGCTCCACAGATATCGGCCCAGTAATGGTGCAAAATGAAGACGCTTGCTACCCCAATGCTTTTAGTAATTTAGATGAACCTTTACTGCCGCACTTGTCCATTGTTTGCGATGGCATTGGCGGACACGAAGGCGGCGAGGTTGCCAGTCAGTTGGCAGTGCAGTCTATGAAGTTGCAAATTCGGGCTTTATTAGCGGAGGTAACAGAACAGACTGTACTTGTACCACCAGAGTTGTTGCAAGAACAACTAGAAGCAAGCTTGCGGGTAGTGAATAACGTGATTTGTGTCCGCAATAATGAGCAAAAACGCCAAGGCAGAGAACGCATGGCTACAACCTTAGTAATGGCTGTGCAAGTGCCGCAACGAGTTCAGACGACTGCTGGGTGGCAATCAGACAATGCTCATGAACTTTACTTGGCTAATGTTGGCGATAGCCGTGCTTATTGGATTACTTGCAACTATTGTCAATTACTGACAGTGGATGATGATGTCGCAACACGGGAAGTACGTTTTGCCAGAAGTTTGTATCGCCAGGCACTTCTTAGACCAGATGCTACTGCTTTGACTCAAGCATTAGGCACAAGAGATGCAGAATCTTTGCGTCTCCAGGTTCAGCGATTCATTGTGGAAGAAGATGGTATATTGCTACTGTGTTCTGATGGTTTAAGTGAAAATAACTGGGTGGAACAATCTTGGCAAGATTATGCAAAACCTTTGTTAGCTGGTCAACTTACAGTTGAAGATGCTGTCCGTAACTGGATTAATCTGGCAAACATCAAAAATGGCCGTGATAATACGTCGGTTGTTCTCACTTATTGCCGTGTCTCGCCAGAATATTTAGCACCTGTTACTCCTGCGCCGCCGCCAGTAGAGATTATAGAAGTACAACTACAAGAAGAAGAAGAAGAAGAAGAAGAACCAACTTCTTTTACAGAAAGTTCACAAGCGCTGCTAGATTTAGACATTCTAGAGGAAACACCTACGACCGCAGAAATCCCACCAACTCTAATCGAAAAACCAAATTGGGGTAAACGCTGGGTAATGCTGGGGGGAGTGCTAGCGTTGCTTGTAGGGGGTACAAGTCTAGGATTATTTGCGTGGTGGCAAATTAATCCTCAAGGATTTCAGCAGATGTGTCGGCAACTTCCCCAAGGAGTGCAGCCAGTGTGTCTGCCTGAAAAGTAGCAAATAAGGAACAAATTATAGGGCAGACAATAATTGTGACTAAATGTGGTATGGAAATTAGCGATCGCTTTGAGTCTTGGAAGCTAAACTAGCGCTCTCTCTTCACCTATTTGTACTAGCAAATGTATTACATTGCTGAGGATCACCCGTTTGGATACCTTGTTTAAACCAACGAACCCTTTGGGATGAACTACCATGTGTAAAGGATTCTGGCACAGTATACCCTTTAGCTTGTTTTTGCAAACGGTCATCTCCAATACTGCTAGCAGCGTTCAATGCTTCTTCAATATCGCCTGTTTCCAGAATTTGCCGTGAGCGTTGAGCATTATTTGCCCAAACGCCTGCAAAACAGTCTGCTTGTAATTCTAATTGCACAGAAAGCTGATTTGCTTGCGTCTGATTTACTTGCTTCTGCAATGCTTGAACTTGCTCCGAAATCCCAAGTAAATTCTGGACATGATGCCCAATTTCATGAGCAATCACATATGCTTGAGCAAAATCTCCAGGTGCTTGGTATCGAGTCTTCAAATCGCGGTAAAAACTCAAGTCAATATATACCTTTTGATCAGGCGGACAATAAAACGGCCCAACTGCTGAACGTGCAAATCCACAAGCAGACTCCACCGCATCTGAGTAAAGAACTAACTTTGGTTCTACATAAGTTTTTCCCTCTCGTCGAAACAACTCACTCCATGTGTCTTCTGTGTCAGCCAGTACAACAGATACAAAATTCGCCATCTGATCTTGAGTTTGATTTCCTGTTGTTTGAGGTGACTCAGCTATGGGGCGATCGCTTGGTAGAGAATCTTGTTGCCAAAGGACACTGGGATCACCACCCAATAGCAAAACCAGTAGCGATATAAGTGCTGCTCCAATACCTCCACCCACCACAGGAGCGGAAACATTCATCCCACGCCGATCTTCAACATTTGTACTCCGACGACCTATTTGCCAACGCATAATTACTGCTCACCAAACTCATAAAAAAATCGCAAACAAATATTACTCGTTATTGTGCATCGATTTCTTCTGTCTACGGACAAAGCGAAGATAAAAAACAGTCAGCCTTTAGGAAGGTTATCAATAAGTAATCTTACATTTCGTTCTCCTCTGGCTTTTATTCCATCACCCTCAATTGAAGGAGGAAAACCCAAGCGATCGCATAAACTAAACCGCCGCTCACACTGAACTTAGTGGCACCACTAACCTTATAAGTGCGTCAACTATAGGACTCATATTTGATTTTTGAAAAAACTCCGTACAATTCAAAGAGCATTCTTTCCCTTTGCCTCTTGCCTCTTGCCTCTTGCCTGCCTACACAGATAAGTTCAAAAATAAAATCGGATCGCTATATCTTGCAGCTAAATTACTGAATCAGTTTTCCTGATGTAGCAATTTCACGTTTATATGCAATGAAATATAACCAATTAGGGACTTCCAGAGAATAAAATATACAGCCGACAAAAATGATAATCATTTTAAGGGGGAGAAAGCGGTTGTCTACCGCAACCGCTTTCTCCCTCAATAAATATGCAAGATAAATGTCTACACTCAAGAACAACGAATGAGTTATGCACCTGACTTTTCCCGTTATCTCCTTGATTGAGCGATCGCTTACTATACCCCTAGCCCAAAGCCCTATTCTCTCGTAATTTATTGTCACTAATCTTAAGTTATTGAGAATAAAATCTAGTCTGAAACTCTTGCTGCTTCGTTGTTTCATGACTTAACTGGAAAAGTCAGGTTATGCACACCCACAAATTCAATCATCATCGAATTTACTACGAAACGAGTAGTTTAACTTATAAATTATTTTTACTGTCTAATTGGGCTTGGATAGCAGCGATCGCTTCCGCAAGACCCAATCCTCAAGCTTTTCTCCTTTCATTCGCCAAAACAAGGCTACTTGCCGCCGCACCTGTTACGAAGCCGATTGGGGTGACTACTATACACACAAAAATATTGTCAGCGAGGGGAGATGGAAAATCGCTTTAAGGAACAACAATTGGAACTTTTTAGTGATAGAACTAGTACCCACACATTTGCAGGAAATCAGTTACGTTTATGGTTTTCTTCTATAGCTTACGTTTTGATGAATGCATTGCGGTCAAAATGTTTGGCGAAGACA
The DNA here is from genome assembly GCF_015714725.1 of Nostoc sp. WHI. GTDB lineage: Bacteria > Cyanobacteriota > Cyanobacteriia > Cyanobacteriales > Nostocaceae > Nostoc. The sequence continues at coordinate 26,519 of NZ_WBKM01000110.1, read as the reverse complement.
GAATTACAAAACGCCCAAGTCGGAACTATTCGGACTAAATTACTGAAATTAGGCGCACTGATTACTGTAAGCACACGGCGAATTTTAATTGCAATTAGTAGCTCAAGTCCTTCCAAATATATTTGGGCTGCTGCTTACAGATGCTTAAAAATGCTGCCAAATACTGCTTAATATTAGTTTTGCTGCATTTCTACTCATCTCTAATTAATGATGCTTTCAGCTTGGTTTGCTCCAAGTCTACTTTTGAAATGCTTAATTTTATGAACCGAGCATTTCGGTTTCAGTAATAATAAAAATATAGTGCTAATTTTGCCTTTAATATCAAGTTTTATACTTAATTAATTTTCCTACCTAAATTTGAATTGATGGTGTATCAAAAAAATGTCTTACATGACCTCATGTAAGACATTTTTTATTGCTTGTGAGAAATCCGGGTTTAGCGGTTTATGATCTGAAAACATTAATCTGTTAAAGCAACAAACAATCTGTTCACTGACACCAGTAATCTTAAGGGTTAGCGCTTATCAAGCGTGCCATTCTGTCCAACCCTTTGTTAAGAGATTGACTATACAACCTCAAACTTCCATTTGAAGTGATCCACCTTTTGGTTAGTCCATTGTATGACATTGGTTCCATCAGTTTTAAGACCACCATCTATAGCTAAAGCTTTACCACTAGCCTTGTTGATGAGGTAAAAGTAGCCATTACCTGCATCTTCCAACAGCCATTTGAAATGATCTACTTTGTCGTTAGTCCATTGTACGACCTGGGCTCCATCAATGTTACCACCAATCGTAGTTAATGCTTTACTGCTGCTTTTAACTGTAAGATAAAAGTAGCCATTACCTGCATCTTCTAAGAGCCATTTGAAGTGATCTACTTTGTCGTTATTCCATTGTACGGCTTTGCCTCCATCAACAGTACCACCAGTCATAGCTAATGCTTTATCACTATGTTTAGCGATTAGGTAATAGTATTTTCCAAGAGTAGGTAGATTAGATGTTTTGCTTTCATCTGACAAAGTTTCTAGCTTAACAATCAGGTCATCAAAGTCTTGATCTCCGCCACCATAAATATCCTCGAAACCGTATTCATTTGGCGATATGACTTTGACATGAGATTTGCCATCAGGGTTAGCAGCAGTATTGAAGAAGTAAGCTAGAGGTGGCTTAGAACCCTCGTTTTTGGGGTTTTTCTGTAAAAATAGGTCAGGAGTGCCGTTAGCAATCAGGAACACACTATATTTTGGACCACCCGGTAAATCATATTTAAAGGTTTGCCCTTTTTGATATGAACCTTGATCAGCATTTGGCAAAGGAATACGATTTTTAACCACAGTCGCAGCGTAATTAGGATCTCCCGGTTTGACTCCAGCAGTGCTGCCATCATCATTGATCGCAAAGACACCAAAGCTATTGTTATAGCCAATATTGGCAGGAACATTAACTGTGATTTGAACTTTGTAGGTTTTTCCAGCTTCAGTGTTTATTGTTCCATTATCTGAGATGGGTGGTATAGGAGGTGTAATAGTTTCAAGCGGCACAGCCTCAAATTTCCATTTGAAGTGATCCACTTTTTGGTTAGTCCATTGTATGACATTGGTTCCATCAGTTTTAAAACCACCATCTACAGCTAAAGCTTTGCCACTGTGTTTGGCGATGAGGTAAAAATAGCCATCACCTGCATCTTCTAAACGCCATTTTTCGTTATTATCACTGGTTTTTGCCCACTGGATGACATTAGCTCCATCAGTAGTCTCACCACCAAAGACATTTAAAGCTTTGCCACTGTGTTTGGCGATGAGGTAGAAATAGCCATCACCTGCATCTTCTAAGAGCCATTTGTTGTTATCACTGCTTGCTTTTTGCCACTGAAGGACATTAGCTCCATCAGTAGTACTAGAATCTGCGACATTTAAACCTTTATCACTATGTTTAGCGATCAGGTAGTAGTATTTTCCAACAGTAGGCGGTGCAGCAACCTCAAACTTCCATTTGAAGTGATCGACCTTTTCGTTAGTCCATTGTATGACATTGGTTCCATCAGTTTTAAGACCACCATCTACAGCTAAAGCCTTACCACTAGCCTTGTTGATAAGATAAAAGTAGCCATTACCTGCATCTTCCAACAGCCATTTGAAATGATCTACTTTGTCGTTAGTCCATTGTACGACCTGGGCTCCATCAATGTTACCACCAATCGTAGTTAATGCTTTACCGCTACTTTTAACTGTAAGGTAGAAGTAGCCATCACCTGCATCTTCTAACAGCCATTTGAAGTGATCTACTTTGTCGTTATTCCATTGTACGGCTTTGCCTCCATCAACAATACCACCAGTCATAGCTAATGCTTTACCACTATGTTTAGGGATCAGGTAGTAGTATTGTTCAATAGTAGGTAGTGTAGCAACCATGATTCTAACTCTTTAAATTAATGGATTTTGAACATGAGCATGAGTAAGGCTTTTCCATTCGTGTGCAACTTACTACAACGTATTTGCCACAAGACATCAGTTCAGGGCAGGATACTATTGCAACAGCAGATATAATCGCTGGCTTGAAGCTTAAACTCTCGCTTCGTTTAGCTGTTAAGCTAAAAACCAGCACAGAGAACTTACAAGCTGTATCAACACAATTTTTGCAAGCCTAAAATGGATAAGGCTTAACTTGATGACACGAATTTGTCCCAATGCCATTTAATTTGTCACTCTACAGTAAGCTAACGGAATCCCATACTAGTAATAGACCTGCCCGATATACAGATGTGGATAATCATTATGACTTCTGTATTATTTTGCAAGCATCATTCAAGATGCAAGGACAGTTAAGACAGTTAAGTAAACATTTAACTAACCTTCATATAGCCGCTTATTGCTTTATACTAACTTTGTGCTTTGTGATACCTTTCTTATTATAAAAATTTCTATACATAGGTCATAACGGAATGATACACTTTATTGCTCTAAGCTATGCTATATAAGGGCTACAGCTTTTAAAGCTATTGAATAGTGCCGGAATGGATTAGGCAATTGTCTTTGATAGCAGGGTTATGGAGACGAGCGCCCTTAACATTGCCATTTTGGATAATTGCACTACTCATCCCACTTCACCAGCACCCCATCCACAATCGCAACCCCCCACTGCGGAAACTTCGCCAACAATTTCTTGATCACAATCTGCAAAGCCGGATCGTCATTCCAGCATTGTTGGAGAAAGTCAAAACCAGGATTCTCGCCTGAATTCGCCGCTCGATTCAGTTTTTCCCTTCTTACAGGTCGCGCATTTGACCTTGCTACAATCGCCTCATGCGACCATTTCTCAGGATTTGGCACAGGTGCGGCAGAACTTTCACCCTCATTCACCGCTTTCATTTCTCCACCTAAAGCTGAATTTGAACCAACAACATAGCAGAGTGATCCTGTTCTACTTGCCCTGGTGTTTGATTAGCGATCGCTACTTGTCCCCACATCAACACTTCCCACGCTAAATGCTAAATTTTATTTAGCCACCCAGCAGGAGTTTTCTTTTTCTTAGGGACTTCCAGAAAATAAAATATCCAGTTACTAAGAATGATAATCATTGTTAGAAGGGGTGGGATAGGCTGCCAACGGCAGCCTATCCCACCCCAAGTTGTAGTAAATTCAATGATGATTCGATTTTGGGATGTTTAAGGTGTCAATACAACTAACAGATTCATTGAAAAACTTGTTGAAGGAAACTGCCAAGCAATTAAAAGGTGCGGCCAAGCGTAAATTTATCGCACAAACAGTTGGGGTATTAGGACAGGGAGGACAGTCTCTAGCAGAGCGAGAGTTAGGATGGAATCGCGTAACTATTGGTAAGGGAATTAAAGAATTAAATAGTGGCATCACTTGTGTGGATAATTATCAAGGTAGAGGAAGGAAAAAAGCAGAAGAACACCTACCAAATCTTTTAGAAGATATCAAAAAACTAGTCGATTCTCAAAGTCAAATAGACCCAAGTTTTAAAAGTCAAAGACTCTACACCCGCCTGGGCGCATCTGTTGTAAGACATCAATTAATTGAGAAATTTGGTTATGGTGATGAAGAATTGCCAACTTCAGAAACAATTCGTGTCAAACTAAATGATTTAGGATATCGCCTCAAACGGGTCGCCAAAATTCAACCTCAAAAAAAATTCCCGAAACTGACGCAATTTTCGAGCAATTAGCTATAGTTGGGTTGCCGACGGCAACCCCTCTCTCCCCCCTTAAAATGATTATCATTTTTATTGACTGTATATTTTATTCTCTGGAAGTCCCTAATGACAACTCAGTTTTGGGAAAAAAGCATAGAATTTAATGCGACTTTAACTAACTTACTATTTAAGCCTGTGCTGATTCATCAAGGTTGGTGGCTTTTGAGGAAGCGTCTGCTGCCATTATTATGTTTGATATCATTCTTTGCGGTATTGCAACTCAACAGCTTTGCCCCTGCCGTAGCCCAACTACCTCCTCAACCTCGTCAGGAAATTCGGGGTGTGTGGCTAAGTAATAACGATTTTAGCGTTTTCAGAAATCGTTCACAGGTGCTTGCAGCAATGAGCCAACTGCGGCAGTTAAACTTTAATACTGTTTATCCCGTAGTCTGGAATGATGGTTATACACAATACCCTAGCGCCATAACCCAAAAAATGGGCATCCCCTTTTTCTTCAAGGGAATAGATGGACAAGATGTAATTGCAGACATTATCACCCAAGCCCGCAAACAAGGGCTACTAGCAATACCCTGGTTTGAATTTGGTTTCATGGTTCCTCTCACTTCGGAACTGGCATCAAAGCATCCAGATTGGCTAACACAAAAGCAGGATGGAACTCAAACTTCAATTAGTGCTGCGGGTGAAGTAGCGTGGTTGAATCCTTTTCACCCCGAAGTGCAAAAGTTTATCAGCGAACTCGTGATGGAAGTTATCACTCAATACGATGCTGATGGCGTTCAATTTGACGACCACATGAGTTTACCTGTGGATTTTGGTTACGATAAGTACACAATTAGTTTATATACTCAAGAAACTGGGAATCCTCCTCCACCCAATCCCCAAGCCCAAGCATGGATAAAATGGCGGGCAGATAAAATTACTGCATTCATGGTAGACCTCCACCAAACTGTGAAAGCCCGAAAACCGAATGCCATTTTCTCAGTTTCTCCCAATTACTATGATTTTGCCTACAAGCTGCAACTGCAAGACTGGCTGAACTGGGTACGGTTGGGTATTGTCGATGAATTGGTTATGCAGGTGTACCGTAATGATTTAGAAAGTTTTATCGCTCAAATTACCCGCCCAGAAATTTTAGAAACACAACAAATCATTCCAACTGGTATCGGTATTATGGCAGGATTACGAAATCGCCCAGTTGCCATGCCACAAATCCAATCCCAGGTAGAAGCAGCGCAACAACGCGGTTTAGGTATCGGCTTTTTCTACTACGAAAGCCTTTGGAATATCGCGCCTGAACCAGCAGCGCAACGCCAGTCGGCATTTGCGGCTCTTTTTCCCAATCCAGCGTTGCGCGACATCTCTCAAAATACACCCCGCAAGCCAACTTTTAACACCATATCCTTACCTTTATATCCAAAACCTTCCCTCGGTCAACGTGTTCGCGGCTATTTTTTGGAAGTAACGATCGCAGGTGGTCAGCCAAGACGTGTTTTAGTAGATACAGGGTCAGCAGGGCTAAGAGTTCCCAAAGAGTTTTTAGGTAATGCTCCTATTCGCAGAACGGGACAAAATATCAAGGAGGTATTAAGTGATGGTACTATCCTGGAGGGAGAATTAGTTTATACTAACATCCGATTTGGTTTGCTTCCTGCCGCAGAACCCGTTCCGGTACAGATTGTTAATAGTCGCCAATGTACTGCTCAAAAGCCTAATTGTTCAGCAAAGAGTGGTGTACCATTTTCTGGTATTGTCGGTGTCAACTATTTTGAAAAATCACTTCTCTATAATCCGTTGAGAAAATTACCAGGCAATCTGAGTAACGGATTTATCGTGATTGGAAATGGTGGTAGTAACAAAAATGGCAGCCTAGTTCTCGGTTTAACTGCTGATAATCAAGCAGGTTTCAAAATGGCTTCTTGGAGTCAACAACCCGAAATTAATAGTGTACCCGGTAAAATATGGGACTCTCGACTGGGCAAAGTTTGTTTAACCATTGCTGGGAGTTCTGCTAAAAATTCTTGTAATGGCAGAATGATCATTGATACTGCAACCATTAATGGCTTGAATGAATTCAAGTCAGCTTCTACAGCAGGTAAACTTAAACCAGGAGTATTACGCTCTGCAAATGCTGTGAAAGTAGCAATTAATGGCATTTTTGATTACAGTTTGACACCAGGAACTCGTGACGGATTTAATCGCTGGAATTTGAGTATCTCGCCACAGGCGGAACTTCCTATATTTGTAAATCCTGGAATCGCATTTTTTGATAAATACGATGTCCTCTTTGACCAAATTAATGGAAGACAGGGTTTTCGCAGTCGGCGGTAAGAGGAAAGTAAAGGGGAGCAAATCAGACTTTTTGTTTAAGTTGCCAAAATTACTATTTAGGCTTTTCGTTTAATGCGATCGCGGTTGTTGAAAGCTTTGATATATAAGGTTTTAGAGCCAATCACATCGCTGACTTTTTGCTTAATACTCCAAAATCCATGCGGCTTTAAATATGTAAACTGCTTTCAAGTCAATGATTGAAACAATACTTGTCTTTCTTATTATTGGGCTGATGATTACTGGGATTTTAGTCTATCCCGTTTTAATCAAATACCAAAGAAACCGTTTGAAACATCGTGCTTTCCTCCCACTTTTTCATACCATTATTGAGAATAATCTTCCTATTTACCTCTGTCTTTCTCCTGATGAACGAAGACGACTTCAGGGACATATTCAAGTGTTCTTAGCCGAAAAGCAATTTATTGGCTGTAGAGGATTACATGTAACGCAGGAAATGAAACTGACCCTTGCTTCTACTGCGTGTTTACTTCTACTTAATGAACAAGGCAAGTATTTCCCCAGACTTCGCTCAATTCTGATTTATAAGGGCGCTTATATTGTTAAGGAAACGACATCTATGGGAAATTATGTTGTTGAGGAAAGGCGTGTAGCAAGACTGGGTGAGTCGTGGACAACTGACCAAGTAATAGTATCTTGGGAACAGGTGAAACAAGACACTAATAACTGGAAGGATGGACATAACGTTGTACTTCACGAATTTGCCCATCAGTTAGATCAAGAGGATGGTACAGCCGAGGGTGTTCCTGTTTTACAACGAACCTCAGACTATGCTAGTTGGGCAAAAGTCATGACACAAGAATATGAACAACTCTGTCATGATGTTCTACAAGGCGGAAAAACTGTAATGGATAGCTATGGCACGACGAATCCCGCAGAATTTTTTGCCGTAGCGACTGAGACATTCTTTGAAAAGCCACAGCAAATGCTGTCCAAGCATCCTGCACTTTATGAGCAACTGCAACGTTACTATCAGTTAGATCCCGTGCAATGGGTTTAGAAATTAATAAAGAGGATTATCAGCGAAGAGGAAAAGTGGCAGGGGGGAAACCCCATATTATGCTGATTTCGATCAGAAAAGCCCTCATAGATCCTATAAGGGCATTGATTTATACCTAAATTAAACTCAAGTGCGGAAACGTCTTTTACCCTGCCTGTGCTTGGCAACTTCTTTACGCTTGCGTTTTTCTATAGGTGTTTCAAAGTGACGATGCTTCCTCATATCTGGAAAAATCCCCGCTTTGGAAACTTCTCGCTTAAATCGGCGTAAGGCTGACTCAATGTGTTCATTTTCACCCACTATTATTTGGGTCATTATCTCTCCTGCTAATTTGACTTACTTAATGGCTCATAATGATAAGCTGTCTAGCTGACTAAAATGCAAAACAAGACAGACTTTTTGTTTAACCTGAAAACTCACTTGTAAAATTTCCGGTTTCAAAGCTTAGTAGCGGTTACGTCCCCCGCTATCCTATCCTCCCCGGTTGCCACCAAACGAACCTCTGTCTTCCCTGAGCAAAGCTTTGTTAACTTTGAGGTCACGACCCATCCATTTAGCACTATCAAGAGCTTCAATCGCAGTGGCTTTTTCAGCTTCAGTTCCCCTTTCCACAAAGGAGAAACCGCGTAGTTGTCCTGTTTCGCGGTCAGTAGATACCTGAATACGCCTTACAGTGCCGTACTCTGCAAAAACACCCTTGATATCCTCTTCTGTAACTTGGTAAGAGAGGTCACCTACATAAATTTACATCAATTCTCTCCAAAATTATCGTTGTGTAGAGATTTAAAATTCGAGTGAAATGTGTCCATACCACAAGGAAAAGCCTGTGAATACTCAAAACAAACATTGTCACCGAATTAATTCTCTTATTCTAGGATGACATAGAAGCCAACTCTGTGTGTAGAGCCTACAGTATACACACAAGTCTAGAAACCCAGCAAAGGCTCAAGCTAGAATATAACGCTTTTTGATGAATTGCTGGATTTTCTAAATTAGCTTCAGGAGGATTTTCATCAAGTTGGTTAAGAAGACCTACAGACTTCTCAATCTTGCTCCTGTTATAAGCGAGCTGGGATTTTCTTCCCTATCCAGGTGAATTCATGTACCTTTACATCTAACTTTTTTAAGAAAAAGATTACTAAATCTTAACTTGCTCTGAGATCCAAACCAATTATTTTTGGGAAGACTTCAAGGAAGATATGCTATGAAAAGTCTCATTCGCACATTGGCTGTTGGCGTCATCGCAGCAAGTTGCTATGTTGGTCAAGCTTATGCCGATACAATTATAGATCCGCTCGATGAGTCTGTACCGCGCACCCATGCTCATAACGACTATGAACACGAGTACCCGCTCTTTGATGCCCTCCACAACGGCTTCATCAGCGTTGAGGCTGATATCTGGCTCTATGGTACAGAGTTGCGCGTTGCCCACGACCCAGTAGCTGAACCAACGACGCTGCCCACACTTGAGGATTTATACCTAACACCATTGCGAAACCTGGCGACTAAGGTAAACAACGGTGGCATTTACGCCGACGGCACGCCCCTGGTGTTGTTGGTTGACATTAAGAGTGAAGATGTTTCGACCTACCAGCGCTTACACAACTCCTTAGCTAGCTACGTGGTTGATAATCCCGGACTGTTCACGACATATACCAAAAATGCCTTTGGCGGCTATGACATGAAAGAAGGAGCGGTTAATGTCATTATCTCAGGCAATCGACCACGGGATTATATGCTCTCTCAGGATTTGCGCTATGCCACCTATGATGGTCGTGCTGACGATATAGGCAAGGGCATTGCACCTGAATTCATTTCCCTGATCAGTGGCAATTGGAACACGTTCTTTAATGGCGATTTGGCTTGGGACGGTACTGGCACTATCCCTGATGACACCAAATCAGCCCTAGACGAGATTGTCGCTCAGGTGCATGGTGAGAATAAAATCCTGCGCTTCTGGAATCTGCCACAAGATGCGCCTAGCGTTTGGGGGCCGCTCTACGATGCTAATGTTGACCTAATTAATACTGATAATCTCACTGGTTTATCAGAATACATCCAATCGCGTCAAACACAGGCAGTACCAGAGCCATCATTGACTATTACACTCCTTGGTGTGTTGGGCACGTCGGTGCTACTCAAACGTAGATGGCAGTCTAAGTCGCTAAGTCGTTAAGCCGTCCATTAACCCATCAAGAAGTAAAAGCCCTTAGTCAGAAACCGAGGGCTTTGTTACATCGATCATGCTACGACCACCCTATCAAGTCTTTGTACTTTGAAACGGCGTTTCGGTCGGCTTCAGATATAGGAACTTCGCATGAAAGCAGAATTGCCTTACTTTGAAAGAGTCACCATAAAACCATCTGGGTACATGGCATTGATGGAACAAAACCAGCAGTTTGCCGAAGCAGTCAGCACGTTTTGTACTGGCTGCTTATAGCTGGGGTCACCTGTCTAGGATTCGAGCGAACGAATCACACTTTTGTACGGATTTCGGCTAAACCCCAAAATAATAACTAGACGATAACATTAGTACCAACTACCAGATTTGTCGCAGTGAAATTATCCAAAGTCACCAAGGTCAAAGGATAATAGTTTGAATTAACTTGTGTAGAAGTACCCGATTGCACAAACTGTAGGTAGCCATCACCGATGGGATTGGTACTAGTGTAGCCCTGGCTTTTAAATAGGTCAGTGAAGACTAACTTATCCTTGCTCTGATTAAAGTCAGTAATTATATCACTGACATCCCTAAAGGTTTGATAGATGAACTGGTCATTACCGCTACCACCAGTCAAGATATCATTACCTCTCCCACCAAGAAGGATGTCATTACCATCGCCACCGATGAGACTATCATTACCTAAATCACCAAGAAGAATGTCATTACCAACACCGCCGATGAGACTATCATTACCTAAATCACTAACAAGGATGTCGTTACCAGCACCGCCGATCAGACTATCGTTACCTGTACCACCGCGTATTAGGTCGTTGCCACTTTTGCCATTGATGCGGTCATCACCCTCCAGACCATTAATAACATCTGCTGAGTTGTCAAAGCCATCGATATTATTGTTCAGATCATTAAGAAAGGTGACTGTGTTTTTGTTGAAGATGGTGCTTTGGGTAGAGTTGGCATTGAAGACATCAAAGCTGTCATGAATTTTGGTTTGCCCATTAAACACGATATTGCCCAGTGTCCATAGGTTGTCTAGGTTTTCCAGGGCAAAGTTTTGCAGGATAACTTTGTCATCAGCCACCCCTTCAAAGGTGATTTCCAGATTGTTAGCATTTTGGGTGAGTAGCAGATTTCGGGCTGTCAATCCAGTACCTTGGAATTTAAGGGTATCCAATTCGTCAATGATTGTTGCTAAGGGATTTGAGCCTTTACCTAGTCCACCAAAATCGGTGATGGTATCAACACCGTCACCTAAATTGTAAACAAATTTATCTTTGCCGCCGCCACCAGTTAAGATGTCGTTGCCTTGATTACCTGTGATGATATCGTTCCCAGCTTGAGCGTTAATTATCTCACCGTAGTTGTTGCCCACTAGATTATCAGCGCCATTGGTTCCATTCAGCTCGTTGAACTCTAATGCACCAATATCAACTGTACCCTCAGATATTCTGTCAAATCCTGCGCCGCGTTGGTCGGTGGTGATACTTACTGGAAGTAAGGCATTATTGCCAGCGTTAATGGCGGGACTATCCGCAAGCAAGGCGTGAGTTAAGGTTGCACCGCCGTTATTTTGCAGGGCGCTGAGTTTGGGGTCGATGGGGTTGGCGCTGGTACCGACGAGGGTGCTGGCACTAAAGCCAGTGCTACCAGTGCGATCGCCAATCAAGTTATTGCCGATGTCGGTAAAGTTGCCGAAAACGTCAGGCCCGAAAGTGTTAGGATCATCATCGAAGTTGCCTGCAATGATGGTGTTGCCAACGATAACAGTGCCATCTGAGGAATTAAAAATGCCTCCACCGTCGGTACTGTTGTTATAGACCTCTGCGGTGTTATTGGTAATGGTGCTGTTGGTGAGGGTGAGAGTGCCTGAGTTAGAAATGCCGCCGCCGTCGCTGTACGCTTGATTGCCAGAGATAGTGCTATTGCTCAGGTTAAAGATGCCAGAGTTAAAGATGCCGCCACCGCTTTGCGCTGTACTACCAGAGACAGTGCTATTGGTCAGGTTAACCGTGCCTGAGTTATAAATTCCGCCGCCGTAAGACGGTAAGGGGTTAGGGCCTGCCCGTTCAAAACCTCTAGCATCAACAATATTATTAGAGATAGTGCTGTTAGTTATACTGAGGTTGCCTATGTTGAATATGCCGCCGCCATACGCATAGTCTAAAACGACGTTTACTCTATTATTAGAGACAGTGCTGTTATTTAGGCTTAGGTTACCTTTGTTAAAGATGCCCCCGCCTAATGATGACCCCCTATTACCAGAGACAGTAGTGTTAGTAAGACTGAGGATGCCTCGGTTAAAGATGCCGCCTACCGCGCCGATATTATCAGAGACAATGCTGTTAGTTAGGCTGAGACTAGCATTGCTATCGAGCAAAATACTACCCAAGGCATCATTGGCATTAGCAATCTTTAAGCCATCAATACTGGCATCTGTTCCTGTACCCAATATCTCGAACACGCCTAAGATATTATTACCGCTAATGGTAAGGTTAGATGCCCCAGTTCCCAAAATAATAATATCATCGGTAATCGTCAATTTCCCAGAGTTGAGGGCGATGATATCCGGGGTGGCATCGGTGAACACACCCGCAAAGGTAATCGTATCTGCCCCAGCAGTAGCATTGGCATTGAGGATAGCCTGCCGCAACGACCCTGCTCCAGAATCGTTGGTATTAGTTACCACAGTGTCAGTATTAACAGGTGGCGGGGTGATGAGGGGCTGGACTTCATAAGCACCAATATCAACAACACCGTTGAATATCCGGTCAAATCCAGCGCCGCGTTGGTCAGTGGTGATACCAGTAGGAACTAGGGAATTATTGCCAGCATCAATAGCGGGGCTACCTGCAAGTAACGCATGAGTTAAGGTTGCACCACCGTTATTTTGCAGTAGTCCGAGTTTGGGGTCAATGGGATTGACACTTGTGCCGACGAGGATGCTGGTGGTAAAGGCAGTGCTACCAGTATTATTGCCAATCAGGTTATTACCGGAGTCAATCAGTCCACCATCTATATCGGGGTGTATATCACCGGAGGTGGAGTTGTCGAAGTTACCTGCAATGATGGTATTACTAACGTTGACGCTATCAGAGCTACTGGTAACAATAACACCTCCACCATTGCCAGTACCATCATTATCCGAGTCTGCTGTGTTATTGGTAATTGTGGTATTGATTAGGGTGAGCCTGGTGGTTTCCACATAGCTGTAGCCATTATAGATGCCACCGCCATCCTCTAAGGCTGTATTGCCAGAGACGGTGCTCTTAGTTAGAGTAACTGAACCGGCGGAATAACCACCATCATCTCCGTTAAAAATGCCACCGCCAGAATTTGCTGTATTGCCAGAGACACTGCTATTGGTTAGGCTGAGAGTACCGCCTTGATTATAGATGCCACCGCCAGAGTTTGCTGTATTGCCAGAGATACTGCTGTTAATTAGGTTAAGAGTACCAAAGTTTCCACCAGAACCGTCATTAAAAATGCCGCCTCCCGCAATATTGCCATTGTAAACGGCGGTTCCCCCGGTATTGCCATAAACACTGCTGTTAGTGAGGCTGAGGAAACCACCATTATAGATACCGCCTTTCGTATTGCCAAAGACGCTGGTGTTAGTAAGACTGAGGATACCATTGTTGGAGATGCCAGTTATTCCTGTATTACCAGATACACTGCTGTTAGCTAGGCTGAGGATGGAATTTCTATTGACCCTAATAGCGCCGCTAGCGATCGCCAGTCCATCAATACTGACACCTGTCGCTAATCCCGATATCTCGAATACTCTGGAAGCATTATTCCCACTCACGGTAAGCTGAGATGCCCCAGTCCCCAAGATGGTGGTATCATCAGTAATGGTCAATTGTCCAGAGGTGAGGGTGATGGTATCTGGGGTGATATCTGTGAATATTCCTCCAAAGGCGATCGCATCTGCCCCAGCAGTCGCATTGGCTAAGTTAATTGCTTCTCGTAAAGTAGTGATGCCGTTGTTGCGATCGCCATCATCCACATCCCCAATATCATTTACTGTAAACGTCGCTAGTACACCTGCGTAATTCTGCCGTGTCGTTTCTGCAAACGCTAAATTCACTTCCATATCAGAGGTACGGACATCCAGTTCCCAGCTACCACCTAATACTGCATTACCAATTGGCTGACGAGAAGCGGCAATATTCGCTTTTGTCAGTTGGTGTAGTTTATCTATAAATTCTGCCCCGGCATCACCAAAAGCTACATTGCAACCATAGATGAGTAAGTTCCAGGAGTTATCGGTTTTGGAAGAGGCTAAAAATTTCTTCTGCCATTGTTGGAGTTGTTGGCTGTATTCGTCGAGGGTATCGAGTCCTAAATGGGTGTTGCCCAGTTGTAAGTAACCAGGGGCACCGTGGCACACAATATGTATACTGCTTAAATTTTCGTTATTGCAATTCGTCAGAATTTCCGTAATTTGCTCAACACCGTTACGTGTCGAATCGATAACAAACACTTCAGTATTGGGAAGCACGCCGTTAACCAAACCGCTATAGTCTTCAACCGCCATGTCGATGAAGACTAGACTATGGGTGTAGGAGGTGAAAATTTCGGGATTTACTTGGGAGTGTAAACTATGTAGCGTTACCATTTTGTTACTTCCAGCTTAAGGTTATAAAAAAGCTTAAACCGACTTAGCCTTATAATTACAGGGTTTCACACAATTACCAAGAGCAAAAACATATTATTTACTTATTCGTTGTTATCATCTAGCAAATTGCAGTTTTTGTAAAGCTAGATAAGTATATATTTTTACTAAGTTGCAAAACTTACAGCTACTACAAGTCCGTTGGTTCAGAAAACAAGTTCGTTGGTTCAGAAGACAAGGCCGTTGGTTCAGAAGACAAGGCCGTTGGTTCAGAAGACAAGTCCGTTGGTTCAGAAGACAAGTCTGTTGGTTCAGAAGACAAGTCCGTTGGTTCAGAAGACAAGTCTGTTGGTTCAGAAGACAAGTCTGTTGGTTCAGAAGACAAGTCTGTTGGTTCAGAAAACAAGTCCGTTGGTTCAGAAGATAAGTCCGTTGCGATCAGCGATCGCTGATTTTTTCCAATACCACGTAGAATGAGCGTCGTCGTAGACATTGCTCAGACTGAATGATTAATAGAAGCCGGAAACAACCTATATTAATTTCTAATACTGCTAACCATCCAAAATATAAAGAGATATTTTAAATAATAAATAGCATGGAAAAAAGTGTTATTAATGCCAGCCTTTCAACTCAGAACCTAACTTTTCGTCCTGGTGATACTCCTGCCTCCTTTGAGGTAATTGTCAATAATGACAGCGATCGCTTTGTCAATTTTCAGATAGAAATTGCCGCAGCAGGAGAAACCCGGAATACAGGATATCGCTGGTATCGACTCGAACCAGAGGTAGCAGCAGCAAAACCACCAGGCAGTAGTACTATATTTCAAGTCTTCGTATTCAATACACCCATTCCGGGATTTGTCGGTACTGTCAACCTGATGGTGAAGATTTTTTCACCGCAATTAGCACAACAGTCCAGACTTGTGCTGCGCCTGAAAATCGAGCGAGACAACAGACCAACACATTTAAGTGTAGAATTGCCTGTACGAGAGTTTCAAGTTTATCCCCGCAATTCTGTAGATATACCAGTACGGGTGCGGAACTTGGGGCAACAACCTACGGAGGTGGTGCTACGTTTTACAGGCGTTGATCCATCTTGGCTAGCTGGCAGTGCAGAACGCCGATTATCTTTAGATCCAGGTGGTTTAGCAGAAGCTACATTTCAATGCCAACCTCCATCTGTAGTGCAAGCGCCCAGTCAAAATTACCCTTTTACTATTGAAGCTGTTAGCAATAATGGTTATCCAACCAGTGCTGAAGGCAACATTGAAGTTTTGCCTGTGGGTTTTGTAGACTTTACTACCACACAAAAACACCTGAAAATTCCCAGTAAATCGGCATGGTTGCCTGACTGGAAATCTGATACAGCTTCCTTTGAATTACTATTTAAAAACGCTAGCAACCTCAACCAGCAAATTAATATTCAGGTGCAAGGTAGAGACGAACGAAAATGTAGTTTCAAAAAGCTTCCCGAAATTGCCCATCTCAATTTAGGAGAGACAACTAAAGTCATCCTTGATATTAAAACAAAACGCCCTTGGATAGGAATAGCCAAAACTTTGTTGCTAGAGGCTAAATCAGAATTATCTGACCAACGTTTAGGGAGTACAGACCCGGCTACGCAGACATTGGAAGTGGAGACTCTGCCAATTATACCTCTATGGTTACAATTGGCTGCGATCGCACTATTAGCCGCACTCCTAGCATGGATACTGCAACCAAGAAATGTAATGCATACACGTTCTGTAAATTCAGTCCGTTTTAGTGGCATTGGTTTATCAGTGGTCAGTGGTTCAGATGATTGCACCTTAAGACTTTGGAGAATCGGTACTGATAGCTTAGACCCCGACGATACAGTAACATATCCTGGGCAACCTGTAGCTTGTGATAAACCGCAACAGCCTAAAGGTTTGATGGCAATTACCGATGACGCAGTACAAGTTTTACGCTTTATGCCATTACAAAATAATCGTGCTGCTGTTGGTCTAGATAATGGTGTAATTGAACTAAGAGATGTCCCCTCAGGCGCAAAGATTAGCCAACTTCAAGATATTAAAGACCCAAAAGCAAAAGGCGATCGCGTTTTTGATTTAGCTTTCACCTCAAACTCACTTAATTTATTCAGTGGTTATGGCAGTGGTAAAGTTAGAGTATGGTCAAGACCAGCGCCTAACAGCGATTTTCTGCTAGAACCACAAGTTATCGACGTACAAAGTACATTGAAACTATCAGGTTTCCAAGTCCGGGCATTAAATCTCAGCCCAGATGCAAAAACTCTAGTAATTGCTGGAAACTTTAAGCGTTTCATCTTGTGGCAGTGGAATCCAACTCAATCTAATCAACAATTCCCAGGTTTATCAGTGCAAAGTCTAGAAAAACTAGACGAAAGAGTGGGGCGTGAAGACTATGTTTGGGGATTGGCTTTTATTCCTAACTCGGCAGAAAAAATTCTAGCAACTTCCGATTCTGCGGGATTCATTACGATTTGGAATTTAAACCAGTGTAAAACTATCAAAAATCCCAATCCTCAAGAACAAGTCAATGAACTAAATTGCTCGCCATTAGACCGTTGGCCAGCATCAAAAACATCTGTGCGTAGTTTGGCATTTAGTGATGATGGTGGTCTGTTAGTAAGTGGTGGCGATGATGGACGAGTTATGGCTTGGTACTTAACCCCCGAACATAAGCTCGACAAAACAAAAGCAGCAGAAGGTAAAACAGTTTACCAAAGTTCTAAAAAAATTAATAGTATCGACTTGAAAACTAATCAAGGAACCATGATTGTGAGTGGTAGTGAAGATTTTCAGGTCAAACTACACCGCATCAAATAAGGAAGTCGATGACATGCAAGCTAAATTCAATCCACTGCAAGTTATTATCAACCCCCCTGGAATTCAATTTGGAATGCCAGGAGATACCATTGATCTTCATGTTGTTGTGATCAATCAGGGAGATCAGAGTGCTGTTATTGACTTATATTTTGTTTTTGACGAAGTATTTCAAAATTTAACCGGTTGGTCTAGTTCTCCAAGAGAAAGTTTAGCATTAGCTCCCCAACAAAACAGCGACGAAGTAACATTTGAGTTTAAAATTGGCGCTGATGCTCTTCCAGGAACCTATGACTATACATTAGTTGTAGATTCCCCTCAACATTATCCCCAAGACACTCCCATAACCTTCCCAAACCAAATTAAGGTTCTGCTAAAAGAACAGACTGCTATTCGGTTAAATGACCCGACATTTTCCATTAGACCTAACACTAACCCCAACAAGCCGCTAATTTTTAATCCGAGTGAGCTTCTGCAAGTAGAGGTGATAGTTGATAACCGCTCTTATCTCGTAGACAGGTTCCGCTTGAGTTGCCCAGATTTAGACGAAGACTGGTTTACAATCAATTATCTTGCAACTGGATTTGAGGGTCAAGGATTAGTGTCTCAGGTAACTGCACTAGAACTCAACCCTGGTATTCAAGGTCAAATATTCTTGAAATTTCACCCACCTGGGGATACTCTCGCGGGAAGCTATTCTCCGACAATCCGCTTGTATTCGGAAAATTCTCCCGACTTAGTGTTACTGGATTTGGTATATATCCAAATTCCGACAAATTATCGCCTAGATATAGAATTTAATACTATCTTGGGGCAAGTTAGCCGTAAGCTTGGCAAGTACGAATTATCACTATCTAACCGGGGAAATATTGTTCGCGAACTGATATTAAGCCTAGAAAGCCGAGACGAAGAAGAACTATATACTTACAAATTTGAGCCTACTGAGGTAAGGTTATTACCTAACAGGAGCGCTGAAACTAATTTGACAGTCAAACCCAGACCTTGGTGGCGACGTCCGTGGTTTGGTACAGGGCTAGTTGTCAACTTTAAAGTTGATATCAAAGACCAACAAAATTTACCCTTACCTAACACATTGCCTCAGGGAACTTTGGTGTGGAAACCCCGTCCTTTGTGGCAATTTCTTCTGTTGCTTTTGGGGATTTTAGGATTATTGGGAGGGATAGGATTTATCATTTGGCGAATTTTAAGCCCTGATCCTTTGAGATTAGAAAATTTTAGTGCCAATAATCCTCGGATTACTGAAGAGGAGGATGAGGTAGCTTTGAAGTGGGACATTCACAATTATCAACAGTTGCAAAAGTTGGTTCTGACGGCCAAAGGTTCGCAACCTATTCAGCCTATTAGCTATGATTTCAGCAATGGCATTCCTGAGTCATTAGGTAAAGGAAGCGCTAATGAAATACCTCCTTGTCAGGTGCAAGAGAAACAAGAGTTAATTTGTAGCAATGTTAAAACTGGAGTAAAAACCAAAGGGAATTACACTTTTGAGTTACAAGCTTTTTATCGTAATGGTATCCAGTTATTTTCTCCAAAGAACCAGGTAGCTAGCCAAACAACCCAAGTAGAAATAGCTGAAAAGCAAATTGCTCAAGTGATTAATTTTCAACCAGATAAAACACAGTATATAAAAGGTCAAAATATTCTCTTAAGTTGGGCGATCGCACGTCCATTATTACTGGCACAAATTCAAATTATCGGTAGTGCAGATGATGGTACATCCTATGGTGAACCGATTGCTTATAAGTTTACTCAAGGAAATATTACTGACCCTAAACTCCAAAAACTCTGTACACAACAAAATCAACAACTCCGATGTACAAATATTCCTCTACCAGCATATAAGGCAGGAAAATTTGCCTTTGAAATCAAAGCTTTTCCTAACAACGGAAGTCAAAAAATTGATTCTAAAAAAACTGAATCTAAAATAGAAATATTACCGAAACCATTTAAGATTGTTTCTTTCACAATCAACGGTAGTGAGCAACAAAATCTAGAACTCAACGAAGGAACAACTGCCACTCTGAGTTGGAGAGTGGAAGGAGAAAATATTCAAGTTAAACTTCAGCCATACGGCGATGATGTTCCATTAAGTGGCTCAAAGCGGCTTCCAGTCAATTTAGCCTTTCCACCTCAAATCGCACTCCAAGTTAATGATGTATCTGGTAAGCAACAGCCTCAACAGAGAGGATTTGCAATCACAGTCATCAAAAAAGTAGAGCCTACTCCTATACCTAGCATTAACCCAATTGTGCCTACTCTCCCACCCAACAATAGTCCATTTAAGACTCCCTAATTGAAGGATCTTAATTCTTTCCAGAGATTGAATCCATTTCTCTTAGCCCTAGATTGACAAGTGAACTCGAAGATTTACCTTAGAGGATGTTTGAAAAGTCCTATTGCAGGTATCAAAACGTTCTAGATCCCCCTAAATCCCCCTTAAAAAGGGGGACTTTAAGAAGTTTTCCCCCCTTTTTAAGGGGGGCTAGGGGGGATCTAGAAGTGCCTTAAAATCACAGCCAAATACTTTTCAAACAACCTCTTAGACTATCCGGCTGGGGTTGTCCCCTTTTCTCATTCCGATATCCAAGAGTGGTGACAACCTAAAATTTTGTTTCAAACAGCTAAAGTCCGATTGGGAAATCGGAGTTTTATGTCATGATGGCAAAGTAGAACACATCTGCTTTTCTAAATACAGGGAATCTCACATGGCTCTTCGTCTAGGTGACACAGTACCCAACTTTACGCAAGCCTCCACACACGGCGACATTGATTTTTATGAATGGGCAGGTGACAGCTGGGTTGTGCTGTTTTCTCACCCTGCTGATTTTACACCTGTTTGCACGACCGAATTAGGCACAGTTGCCAAGCTAAAACCAGAATTTGACAAGCGCAATGTCAAAGCGATCGCACTCAGTGTTGATGATGTAGAATCCCACAAAGGCTGGGTGGGAGACATTGAAGAAACTCAAAGCACCACCCTCAACTACCCAATTTTGGCAGATGCCGATCGCAAGGTTTCTGAGCTTTACGACATGATCCACCCTAATGCCAACGCGTCTGTGACAGTGCGATCGGTTTTCGTAATTGACCCCAATAAGAAACTCCGTCTCACTTTCACATACCCACCCAGCACGGGACGCAACTTTGATGAACTTTTGCGGGTGATTGATTCTCTGCAATTGACTGATAACTACAGCGTAGCAACACCAGCTGACTGGAAAGATGGAGAGGATGTCGTAATTGTCCCCTCGCTGAAAGATCCAGAAGTACTCAAAGAGAAATTCCCCAAAGGATACCAGGAAGTTAAACCTTATCTGCGGCTAACTCCTCAGCCTAACAAGTAAATCTGAAAATAATTTCGGATAAAAAAGCAAAGGCGCAAAGTTATATCTTCGCGTCTTTTCTTATTTGCGTGAAAATAAAGTCAGTGGCTAGGCATCCGAACCTGGAGAAAATCCCGATGTTTTCATCTGCTTTAGTTTTACAAATTCCGCCATCAATGAAAATGACAGACGAACAATTTTTTGAGTTCTGTCAGATTAATCGTGATTTACGCATTGAGCGAAATAAATTTGGAGAATTGCTAATTATGCCTCCGACTGGTTCAGAGACAGGAAACCGAGAAGGTAATATCTCAGGACAGCTATGGGTGTGGTCAGAACAAGATGGTACAGGTATAACTTTTAGCTCTAGTACCGGATTTAAGCTATCAACAGGTGCAGAGCGCTCGCCAGATGCTTCCTGGATTAAACTAGAACGGTGGAATATTCTCACAGCAGAACAACAGCAAAGGTTTGCTCCTATTTGTCCAGATTTTGTAGTTGAACTCAAATCTCCCAGCGATAACCTCCAAACTTTGAAGGAAAAAATGGAGGAATATATGAATGAGCCAGGAATACAGTTAGGCTGGTTGATTGACCGTAAGCAGCGTAAAGTCTATATTTATCGTCCTGGATTGCCACAAGAGTGTTTAGATAATCCTGCGACTGTTAGCGGCGAGTTGATATTGCCTGGGTTTATTCTAAATATGAGTAAAGTTTGGTAGAGAAAGTTTTACTTAAATTTAGGCTGATGACCGAATTGACTTTGCACGTTGAAACTGCCTTGGTGTACCTAAAAACAAAAAACCCGCCGAAGCGGGGTTACACAACAAACTAGGAACAATGAAAACTTGATTTAGCTGGAATACCTCATCTCAGCTTCCAGTTGACGAATCAGCTGTTCGTCGCCTTTGGCTCTCGCTACTTGCAAGCGATGCTCTAGGCTTTTTTGAATATTCTCTCTGTGAGCTTCTTGTGCTTTTCTGGCACTTTGCAGTCTACTTTGATTCATAGCGATTACCCTTTTTAATTTTTCGGTTTATGTCTGGTATTCTTAACATAACACATATTTTGTAGCTGTTGCTACAGAAATTTATGACTTGATCCATATTTTACCTAAATTATGCCTAACAACCAGATAGGTCAACAACCCCTCTTAACTTTGTTGAGCGATTTCGGCGATCGCGATGTGTATGTAGGCGTGATGAAGGGAGTCATAGCCCAAATCAACCCCAGACTCACAGTAGTAGACTTAACGCACCAAATTCCGCCGCAAAATCTTGCCGCCGCCCGGTTTTGCCTGATGAACGCTTACCCTTATTTCCCCGTTGGGACAGTGCATGTGGCGGTGGTAGATCCGGGTGTGGGAGGTAGGCGACGGGCGATCGCAGTAGAATTTGCTCAAGGGTTTTTAGTCGGGCCAGATAATGGTATATTCAGTGGAGTGCTAAGTCAAAGCCAGGCGATGTCTACGACGGGCTACGCCTACGCAGCAGTGGAACTCACAAACCCTGATTATTGGCGAACTCCTCAACCAAGCAGGACTTTTCACGGTAGGGATATCTTTGCACCAGTGGGAGCTAATCTTGCCAGTGGTGTCTCTATCAAACAGCTAGGACAAGAAATTAATCCAGCAAGTTTGCTACAGATAAATATAGGCGACTGTAAGCAGACAAAAACTGGTGTAGTGGGTTGTATTCAATATATTGACCACTTTGGCAACTTAATAAGCAACATTCCAGGGAGTTACGTGCAGGGCAAAACTTGGTATGTACAAGTTGCTGGGTTGACCATACCAGGCTGTGAAACTTACAGTAATGTCAAGGTTGGAGAGATAATAGCTTTAGTTGGTAGTCACGGTTGGGTAGAAATTGCCGTCAATAGCGGCAATGCTCACTCACAGCTACATTTAGATTGGCAAGCAACGCTTCAAGTTGTGCTAACTTAAATACCGCACCTCGTGAGTGCGGCATCTTAAATCAACACACGAAAGTGCCTTCATTTCATCTTTTCCAATAACACCCTCCGCTTGTGCCTTAGTCCCTGCAACGTCTAGCATTCTTAGATAGGTTTCTCGGTTAGCCCCTTGCCAATCTTTGCTTTGTAAATATTTCTGCAACTGGCTGTAATCGACATTGCGGGCTGTGGTAATTTCTATTTGCTTCAATGAGCTAGAATTAGAACTCGTGTTAACTAAATCAGTGCTTCCTGGGCTTTTGATCTCAGACTTAGACTGCGTTAACGAATATCCAATCCAGCCCAAAACAGCAAATATACCTATAAAACTTGCTGTGATTAGTAAAGTTAGTGTAAGAACAGTCTAATTATTCTTTGCCATTTTTAAATGCTTCTGATTACTTTAAATGCCCCAGGTCGAATTTAGTCTAACCCTTACCACATAGCTGTATATTTTAGCTTTTTTTGATAATCGTCAAGATTAATACATACACCAAACAATCATCATCAGCAAACTATGACTACACAAACACTATCTGCACCAGAAGTTTATCAAGGCCAGTTTGGGGAATTTACGATTACTCAGAGCGATCGCATTGGTGTAATTATCTACCGCGCTGGGCTAATGGTAGCCGCACTGAGCTTTGCAATAGGCAGCGCTTTGGTTTTACTCAACAATAATCCGACTGTTGTAACTGTGCTAACGCCTTTATATGCTTGTTTTAGTCTCGCTCTCGGTGTAAGTTTATTTACCATTCATATTTATATGGCATCAGTGCACCGAATGTTGCAAGTTTTTTGGGCGATCGGTAGTATATCATCAGCGCTCCTGGTACTGTTTAATAGTCAACCTTTGGCTATTACAGTTTATAATCAGCCTCTAACCTTATTCGGAGTTGGTTTTATCTTCGTAGCTTTGACAGGCATTTATTTTAAAGAGGCTTTTTGCTTCAATCGCCTGGAAACCAAAGTACTAACCCTAACAGTACCGCTACTGTTGTTGGGACATTTGGTGGGAATTGTACCAACTCAGGGAGAAAGTATTTTATTAGGAATTTGGGCGACGTTGTTTTTGGTCTTTGCCCTGCGAAAGACAGTGCAAGCAATTCCTGCTGATATTGGAGATAAGTCTGTGTTTACTTACTTAAAAGAACAACGTTTAGCTAAGGTTTAATGCAGACAAAAAATCGTCGGCGTAAAAAATTTCCAACAATCAAACTAATAAAACGCCAAGAAATGTGGACACTAACAGCTCAAGGGTGGGCGATCGCGATCGCTTTGATTGCTTATTTAATATTTTTCATTATTACTCATGTCCACTCATTTCTCGCCGTAAATTCCCCGATCAAATCAGCAGAAGTATTAATTGTTGAAGGATGGCTGCCAGATTACGCTATAGAAGAAGCTTTAACTGAATTTAAAAAAGGTTCTTACCGTCAAATAATTACTACGGGAGGCACATTAGGAAAAGGAACTTATCTTACCGGATACAAGAACTTTGCAGACGTGTCAGCCGCCACCTTCATAAAACTCGGTTTAGAATCAGAAAAGGTGGTAGCTGTTCCGACACCTTTTGTCGTTAGGGATCGTAGTTATGCCTCTGCTGCCGAATTTCATCGCTGGCTATCCAATTCAAATTTGAAGATAGAATCAATTAACATTTTTTCCTTGGACGTTCATGCCCGTAGGAGTTGGTTTCTTTTTAACAAAATACTGACTCCTCAGATCCGAGTTGGTGTAATTGCTGCCGAAACGCAAGATTACGATCCAAGGAAATGGTGGGATTCTAGCCAAGGCGTGCGGGAAATTCTTGATGAAGCGATCGCTTATATTTATGCCCGGTTTTTGAGTTGGAAAGCCTAAGAGTGATAATTCGTAAGGCATTCCTTCTAAACAATACGAACTATATGAGCTAGAACTTGAGACTTACTTAATTCACTTACCAAGCGCTGGGCTTGGTGTTTGTAGAGGGGATATTGTAGAGTTTCGGGTAGTTGCTTCATCAGAGTTCTAGCTAGCTGCATATCACAACCACACACCCGCAAGATGACGTTTGCTCCTTCAAAAGCTGCTTCAGATGATACTGCTTTCTCTACTCGCACTAACCATTGACCGACTGGAATGCTTCCTCGTTCTACTCGTTGCAATCCTTCAATTGTTCCTAAAACCACCAAGCGATCGCCTACTCTCAGCTTGATATCATCAGAGGGCATAAACTTTGCAGTTTGATCGGTAGCTTTGGCGTGTAAAATTGGTAATAATCCGTAGCCGTAAGCAATATCTGCCAGCAATCGTCCGTTAAGGGTATCGTCGGCTTCAATTTGATATTCAGTCACGAGTATAGTTTGGTTATTTAAACGAAATAAATTGAGGATATTTTCCCCAAATGCTGCCGCCACAAATGCTTCCGCCGCAAGTGCATAAACGTCCATAACCCTAGCATAGGGCAGCAGTTGCGCGACATTCTCGCCAAAACGCGGGTCAAAGGTGCGGATAGCCAAACTGGCTGTGGGGTTAGCAGCGTGGGTTCTCAAGGCAATTTCTAAGTTTGCTACCTCATCATCAGTCACAACAATGACGCTTTTGGCAGTGGTTATATTGACTTTATTAAGAGCATTGGTAATATTTCCGACAATTAGCGGCATTTGGGGTAATACTCCTGGTTCCAAGTCAGTGGCATGAACTCCCACTAACGGTTGCTTAAGTTCTTGCAATAGCTGTGCAACTCGCCGACCGACTCTTCCCAAACCAATTATGACTATATGATCTGCTTTCGGCACAGGGAGACGACCCTTGGAAAATTGAAATCTGGCAGCTAAGATACGTTCAGTCATAATGGCATAGAGAATACCGACAAAAATCGTACCTGCCACAGTCAAGCTGATACTGAAGAGATGCAACCACCAAGGAACGGCAAAGGGCAGTTGTATTTCTCCAAACAGGTTGTCGTAGCCACCAAGGCTTAGAACTAGGGAAACATTGATCGCATCCTGTAAGGTGATTTTGGGATATTGCAGTTTGTATAGCAGCGTCCCACATAAGAATAATCCCACCATAAAAATGCTGCAAACTATTGCTACACGCTGGGTTTGGCTATTTTCTTTCCAAAACTGAGTTAGTTTGTTTCGGAGATTTTGCACTGTCAGGGTAGTAACAATCGCTTGCCAGAATTGCTTGACACTTTTGGCAGATCGTGCTGATGGAGGAATGAGGTTTTGTTTGACTTCAATATAGGCGATGGTATCTCCTGGAAACACTTGAGCATCGGGTTCCCATTGGTAGAATATTTTTGATAGGGGTTTCCCTGCTTTAGCATGGAAGAGTACTCGGCGGTGGGAATTATTGATGTCGTGAAGTCGGTGATAATGGCTCCAAGGATGGGAAACATCTATCGGGATTCTAACCACACGCACTAAATGATTTTCTAAAGTGAAAAAGCCCCTGGTTTCACTGCTTAAAGCTGCGATTGCAAAACTTCTAGCAGATAACTGAGTAGCTTCAAAAGCGACAAAATTCCTTAATTTTTTACTCAGTAATTCATTGAGATTTTCTTGCGCTGACCGGATGACTAGGCGTACATTGGGATTAAGCGATCGCGCCGCAAATGCTGCTGCAATATTCACCCGTTCATCACTGGTGACAATCAAAATTGCTTGACAAAAGTGAATCCCGGCTTGTTCTAATACCTTGGGTTGGCGACAGTCACCAATCACAAGTTTATCTACTAAATCGGATATGTCAGTAATTTCCCATTTTTGAATGTTTTCGATTTCAATAGCATTTACCTTTGCGCCAAATTCTTTCAGGACAGATACACAATACTGCCCTAAATTGCCCAGCCCACAAACTAAGAAATAGTTGACATTTCTTGTCGCATTTTGTTCCATAATTAACGTACTTTTATTTATATATAGGACTAGTATTTGATTTTTGAAATGCACGTAGTAGACTGTCTACGCAAAATAGTGCGTTAGACGTAGGTTGGGTGGAGCATCTGCGATCGCATGGCCCTTTCATCAAAGCAGCTTTATACCCAATACTTCCTTGCAGGGGGACAAAATGGTCTAGAATGCT
>NZ_WBKM01000084.1 GCF_015714725.1 Nostoc sp. WHI | reverse complement strand
TTCTTCCAGACCACTCCTCGATATTTTTCAACTCTAAAAGTTTCGTTACATCCTCTTTAAAATCTGATAATGAATCGGCAAAATTTAGATTTGCATATATGTTTTTCTCCATAAAAGTAGATACTTCCTATTTCAAAACTATTCCTGAAAAGAAATTTTACCTTTTTTATAGTCGCAACAATGTACAGAAACCTCGTTTTTAGCACAGGTTGTGTCTTCTAACGAATATTACTCAGGTCATTGTATTAAATGTTTAATATGTACGTAAGAGTTTATTAGCGATCGCTCTCCAGGTGGGGTTATCTCACAAAATCGCATTGCTCCCGTTGTGCTTCTGTATTGTTTAAAAAAGGTAAATTTTTGCACAGCTTCAGATTTCATCACTTCACCAAGTTAATAAACAAAAATATCTTTATACTAAGTCTGTTAACTGGTAAATTTCTAAAAGAATAAAATGTATAAGTCATATACTATAGCGTCAGAATGATGTTTTAGCTATTTCAGCTATTGAAACAGAATGTAATTAACTGAATTTCACCTCGCTAATCTGGAGTATTGAGACAACATTTTTGGCTCAAAAAGTAACTGGATGTCCACTGAGCAGCACCTACACTACAAACGCCAGGCATTACAAGAACCGTATGACCTAGTAGCCAAGAAGCTAATACGGTTACGTTGTGATTATGCGATCGCAGCAGATACTCTCATTCGCTTCCAATTAGAAAAGCAAATTCAACAAACTGAAGCTGAACTAAACGAATTGGATCAGCAGCTTGGTGATCTGGAACGAGCTTTATCTAGTGGAAGAGTGTATCGTGCTTTGTTGAAATTGGGCTATCGAGAGCAGACGCGAGCATTTCGGAGATTTATTGAGACTCATTCAGTAGCAGCTTTTCTAATCCACGGTTCACTGTACTATGGTCAGCGCTGGTTGTTAAATCGTTTAGTAGTACAAAATGTCCCCAATATCATGACGGGAAAGGTTGTGCGAATTGAACTCAGTCGCATTGCTCGGAGGAGTGACAGTGCTGCTTTGTGGCGTGAACTTGGTGGTAGAGTTGGTCTAGGTAGGCAAAGCTCAATTCCTGAAATTGCCGAACGAGTTTATCAATGGTGGCGAACTCAGAATGTTCTGTTAATTTTATATGATGTCGATTGTCTTTCGGAAACTCTTTTAGACGAGCTGATCCGAGATTTTTGGTTATTATTAGCGACTAAAGTTAATACGGATAGCCCGCAAGCGAGTCAATTCAAATTATTAATGTTCCTGGTAGATTATGATGGCTGCGTAGGTAGTTGGAATATTCCTTTTGTAGAACGGCTCGACCCTACTTGGAAGCCAGATAACCCTGTGAAACTGCCTGAGATTAACCAATTTTCTGACGATGAACTGACTAACTGGCTAGAGTATGCAGCAGACGAATTGCCGATTAAACTGATAGATCAGTTAGATGAAACAGTACAAATAATACTGAAAAACAGTGATAATGGCATTCCAGAAACCGCATTGTGCGAAATTTGTCAACTGTCTGGCTGTAATTGGTATGATGAAGAGGAAAAATGGTTAAGGCTGTAGGCGGAAAAGTCTTGGAATATACAGGTAAAGTGCAGCCCCAACTAGGAGAAAGGGGGGCGAACGGACATCTGTTATATCCGTATTTGCCTAATCCTGAACTGGTAGAAGCAGTCAACTTAGCGATTTACTTGGAACGTCCCTTACTGCTTAAAGGTGAACCGGGATGCGGTAAGACTCAACTTGCAAGTGCAGTTGCCTACGAGCTAGGTTTGAACTTGGAAGCTTGGTATGTCAAATCCACTAGTCGAGGGCGGGATGGCTTGTATAACTACGATGCAGTTGGACGGTTGCGGGATGCCCAGCTAGCTGCTTCTGGTCGCCTGAGAGCAGAACAAATCCAGCGAATTGATGACCCAACTACATATATACGCTGGGGGCCTGTGGGACGCGCATTTCAGCAAGAAAACCGCACTGTCGTACTGATTGATGAGATTGATAAAGCTGATATTGACTTTCCCAACGACCTGCTGCTGGAATTAGATGAGCGGCGATTTATTATCGAGGAAACAGGTCAGGAAATTGAAGCAAAGGCAGCCCCGATTGTTTTGATCACTAGCAATGATGAGAAAGATTTGTCAGATGCATTCTTGCGTCGGTGCTTGTTTCACTATGTTGAATTTCCTAGTCGTGAGCGGTTAATACAGATTGTTAACGCTCTGTTTCCTACTTCACCTCAAGCTTTGGTGGATAAAACCATAGTTCGCTTCCTACTGCTGCGGGAAGAAATGCGAAAAGATAAAGGGGAGGCTGGCAAGAAAGTCAGCACCAGTGAACTAATTGACTGGTTTCGCGTTCTGCGTCGGTATCCTCAAGATGAGGCTTTGGCAAAACTGGATGGCAAGATACCTTATGCTGGCGTGTTGCTGAAAAGTTGGGATGACCATATACGCTATTTGAGACAGAGCCGTGGACGTGAATGATTTGCCTTTACTGGAACTGTTCACTAAGCTGCGCGAAGCTGGCTTACCACTAGGTATTGATGAGTATCAGTTAATTTTACAAGCCATGCAAGCTGGCTTTGGAATTAATGATCAAGCTGCTTTGAAGCGTCTGTGTCAGACTTTGTGGATCAAATCTACAGAGGAAATGCAGTTATTTGAGTATCATTTTGAGCAAATGATGAGCAGTGAGGCTGTTTTGGCAACCTCGCCAACATCTACTATGACAAATCGGCAGCATCAGCTTTCTCAAATAACTCGCTATGTAGCTTTAGCGGGAGCTTGTATTATAGGAGTCGGGATTATTTGGGGGATAACAAGCAGAAATCAAAATCAGACTACCAAAGATTCAGCAATTCCATCTCAGGTGCCCGGATTAATTAATCCAACTCCAACTCCAGGAACTAATCCTAGTGCGACTACAGCACCGCAGACGAATCAAATCCAGAACGAGAGTAATTGGAAAACGATCGCCCCATTTATAAGTCTAGCTTTTAAAGTAGTTGGAGTAGGGTTAGCTTCCGGATCTGTCTTAACTACTATATATACAATTATTAGATGGCTGACTGAGCGACTATCTAAACAAACAGCCAATGATGATAGCTCCCTTCTCCAAGCAACTACAGACTCAAATATTTCTTCAAGTTTGACTCAAGTAATTGAAGATGAAGTGCAAGTCGCTCAATTAGTTTTGCAAGCAACCAGCAAGAATGACCAAAATTCTTACAATCAGTTTATTCTTTCTTTCGACTACCTACCTGTAACTCAACGGCAGATGAAGCAGATGTGGCGGTACTTGCGCCGGATGATCCGGGAAGGTGTGCCAACTGAATTGGATGTGGAAGCAACAATCAAACAAATTGGATACCAAGGCACTTTTTTAGAACCTGTAATCGTACCGCGTCGGGTAAACCGAACTGAATTGCTGTTACTTATTGACCAAGATGGGTCAATGATACCATTTCATTCTCTATCACAACGCTTGGTAGAAACTGCTCTTCGGGGAGGACGCTTAGGAAGATCCAATATCTATTACTTTCATAACTGTCCAGTAGAATATCTTTACCAAGACCCTAATCATCAACAAGCTGAACTGATTGAAAATGTTTTAGTCCAATTGCGTCAAGAACGAACTGTTGTACTCATCTTTAGTGATGCAGGTGCGGCTCGTGGTGGTTTTAATCCAGAACGTATTGATTTAACTGGGGCATTTGTGAAACAACTTAAGCAATATGTTCGCTATATTGCATGGCTGAATCCAATGCCGCAATCGCGTTGGCTTGGTACTACATCTGGAGAAATTGCCCATCTAATCCCGATGTATGAAGTCAACCGCCGAGGTATGCAGGACGCAATTGATGTCTTGCGCGGACGCTCTCCGAACTTTGAGGAGCGAATAAAATGAGTAAAATCAAACCTGAAGTTGCTAACCGACGCATTGAGTCTTTTAAAAAACGTTTTGGAAAAGCTCACTTATATTTAGCTTATCATGCGGCTTTTCCCTTAGCGCTCACACCCGATTTGTTATATCGTTTATGGGCTAACTTCCAGCGAGATATTCATGGTCAAGTGCTAAATATCCCTTGGGTAAGTGTAGCGGATCTGTTGCTTTCTAGCCTGTGTAATGAAGTTGCGTATGAACTCTATGAGATGGATTTACCAATACGAAAGGAATTGCTTAAATGTTTGAAGGAAGACCCACATTTTGGTAAACAGCGACTTGATGAACTTGCTAACTTTCTACTCGATTACATTCACCCGCAACTACGTAACGATGATCCTGATATTCAAGACCTTGCCCAAGCTCAACGATGGGCCGCGTTAGCTTATGTACTTCCTAGTGAAGCAGTTCGCGAACTAGCATTGACTTTATCAAAATTAGATCAAAATCGAGATCAAGTAGAAATATTACGATTAGCTTCATTAGTAGAAACAGTTGGCGAATCACTAGCAGAATTTGAGCCATTATTAATATACCTTCGTGGAATGGAAAGCTTAATTCGTGATGATTTAGAAAGCGCAAAAACTCAGTTTGCAAAATTTTATATTTATCAAAATCAAATCCAGTTAGCTGGAATAAATTTACTCATTCCTGAAAAAATCATCAAAGTAACTGAGCATTCTATAAATAACGTTAGCAGGTCGGAAAAACAAAAAACTCAGACTTCAATTATTAAAACATTTAGTAGCCAAGCAGCAAGTAGACAAAAGTTAATTAACAATCGCGAAACTTCATCTAGCAGATTGAACTTTAGACTAATTTTTGTAAGTTTGCTTATGACAGGTTTTGTTGCAGGGATTAGATGGTTGGGAATACTGGAAAATATAGAAATTTCAGCTTATGACCAGATGATGCGATCGCGCCCTGCGGAAGGACTTGATCCCCGACTATTGATAATCACAATTGACGATGACGATCTGGCAATTCAAAGACAAAATGGTGAGTCTTTCATCGGAGCTTCTATTTCCGAACAATCTCTCAATAAACTCTTAGCAAAACTGAATCAATACCAACCCCGAGCGATCGGCTTGGATATCTACCGAGATTTTCCGGCCAAAGAGCCAGATTTAATTACTCGTCTCCAGCAAACTCAGAACTTGATTGGAGCTTGCAAGGGAAGTGATTCCACAATAAACATTGAAGGGATTAAGCCGCCGCCAGAAATCCCTACAGAAAACCTGGGATTCAGTGACTTTATTTACGATCGCGATGGAGTGATCCGTCGGCATCTTTTGTTCATGAACCAGGAGACTACATCGTTGTGTTCTGCTCCTTATGCATTCAGTTTACAACTAGCCTCCCTCTACTTAGGAATTCAACCAAAGTTCACCCCTCAAGGGAATTTGCAGCTGGGTAAGACTGTTTTTCCAAATTTGAAATCTCGCACTGGCAGCTATCAAAATATTGATGCTAATGGCGGTCAAATCTTACTCAACTACCGTTCCTCAAAACAAGTAGCCGAACAGGTAAAGCTAACGCAATTTTTATTTAGTCCAGTTAACGCCAGCGCTATCAAAGACCGGATTGTTCTGATTGGTGTGGTGGCGAAGGGAGATTCTCCAGACACTTGGTCTACACCCTATGGTGCTACTTTAGATGAGCAAATGCCAGGAGTGTTAGTACAAGCCCACATGGTCAGCCAAATCCTTAGTGCTGTCCAGGATGGGCGGCCATTGCTGCGGGTTTGGACACTGTGGCTTGAGGTGGTCTGGATGTGGGGCTGGTCTGTAATCGGGGGAGTCCTGGCTTGGCGCAAGCTTTCGTTACCCTGGTTGGCGTTGGGAATCGGTGTTACTTCTAGCGTTTTGTATGTAGTTTGCTTTGGTCTGTTAATTTCGGGTGCTTGGGTGCCTTTTGTACCGTCGGCTTTATCGCTCGTAGCTATGGGGGGTTTGATGTCAATTTATAATAATTCAAAAACAAAAGTGCGGGTGGGAAATGGGGAACAGGGAATGGGGAGTGGGGAAAAAGCAAGGGAGCAGGGAGCAGGGGAGAAGTTGCGTTAAGTTTTTCCCCTCTGCCCCTTGTGCCCAATCTAAAATCTAAAATCCTATGAGGTCAGGTTTCTATGAATTCAAAATTATTAGGGATTCTCTTGGTAGCTAAACATAGAGGTTTAATTCCTGCTGTCAAACCAGTGATAGATGATTTAATGACTGAAGCGGGTTTTCGAGCCAGTCTTCAGCTTTATACTGAGATTTGGAATGCAGCAGGAGAATATTATTACCATAAAAACTTCATGTTTACACACTACTCATAAATCTATAAATTAAAAAAGGCGATCGCATTCCTCACCCACTGTATGACAAACCAAACTTTTACCAACGGTTATGCATTACTTATTGGCGTAGGTGCTGATTTACCAGTCACAGTCAAAGATGCAACGGCTATACAAGATATACTGATTGATAGCGATCGCGCCGCCTATCCATCAGAACAAGTCATACTGCTAACCGAAACCTCTGCAACTCGGCAAAACATCCTCGCAGCTTTTGACCAAATCATCGCCCAGGTTAATCAAAATCCTGATGCAACTGCGATCATTTACTACTCTGGTCACGGTGGACGCATCCAGCGCACCAATGAATACTTCCTTGTACCATTCGGCTATGACCCCAGTCAACGCGCAGACACAGCTATCTCAGGTGTAGAATTTACCCAAAAAATTGAAGCAATTACAGCGCGTAAACTCGTAGTTTTATTAGATTGCTGTCATGCTGGTGGCGTTCCAGTTTTGAAGGAACCAGGGGAAACCTTTGTAAAATCACCCTTATCACCAGAACTATTAAATGTGCTAGGAACGGGAAGCGGTCGAGTTGTGGTTGCTTCTTCACGAGAAGACGAATATTCTTACACCGGTCAACTCTACAGTGCTTTCACTGATTGCTTACTAGAAGCCTTGCAAGGGAAAGCAACGGTGAATAAGGATGGCTATGCACGTATTCTTGATATTTTAGTTTACTTGTTTGACCAAGTACCCAAAAGAGCATCAGGGCCGCAGCACCCGTTTGTAAATAAAGTGCTGGAATTGGGCGATAACTTTCCCCTTTGTTATTACGCTGGTGGAAGTAAATTTTTATCTGGTGAAGCAGCAACTATTGAAACTAGTCCAGTTTCTACTAGCTTAACTCCTGGACAACGACGGCGATCGCAGCAGAAACTAGACGCACTTCAGGTAGAATTTGACATCCGCAGCCAGAAAGTAAAGCGGATGCGGGCAGATTTTGCGATTGAGGCTGGAACCGCAGTTAAGTTTCAATTAGAACAGCAACTTCTTGATGAAGAGGCAAAACTGGCGCATCTTGGTAATGAACTAGAGAAGATTGAGTCTGCATTGCAACCTTAATCTGTAACTCTGTAAGTTTGGTACTCTGAAACTTCCAGATTAAATGACCTTCGTAGTTCTTCTTCAGTAGTACCCTCAAGCAGATCAGCTTTACTAAGCAGCAAATCTATCGCTACACGTATCAAAGTATTGTCTGTAAGTCGCTCACTACTCTTACCCTGTTTTTTTCTATTTAGTTTTCGTGTCAGGTCGGTAAGTGCATCAATCTGATCTTGTCTTAACCGCGCCTCCTTACGTTCCAATTTTAAATACTTCGGTTGATTGTAACTCTGTAAGTTTGTATCTTCCGAAGTTTGTACTTCTGTAAGTTTTTCGGAATCAAGGTCTACCTTCCCTTTGTTCCCTACGGCAACATCCAGTGACATGACAGAGTTTGTAACCTCCGAAGTCTGTAAGTCTGTAGCTTTCGTAGTTTGTAGTTCTTCGGAATCAAGGTCTATGTTCCCTGTGTTCTCGGCATCAACTTTTACCGGAGTTTCAGAGGTTGTATTTTCCGAAGTCTGTAAGTCTGTAGCTCTGGTTTTTTGAGTTTCTTCTTGGACAAGATCAGATAAACGACGACGTGCTTTAGCCATGAGCATTTACCTCTCTAAGAAGCTCATCAGCAATACGTCGGTAATCCCCTTCGGCTTCACGAGCTACTTTTGTGCGAACTTGAGTAATTGGTACGCCATCTAGCGCGGCTTGTTCATGAATAGCGTAAGCCCTTATAAACCCGTTAAATGCCGGAATACCTGCTTGCATTAGTGCTTGCTGTGCATCAAGTGCCTTACCCAAACTACGAGGATCAACACGGGTTAATAGAACTCGAAACTTAACTTTTGCTGGCATGATCGTTGCCTGTACAGTTTCAATCAGCGCTTTAAGATCCATTGGGGCTGGAGGAGATGGCAGCAAAACAAAATCAGCAGCATCAATAGTAATCTTAAGTGCGTCAAAGTGGAGTGCCGGAGGAGTGTCCACGATTATAAAATCAAACCCTTGCACCTTTTTAAGTTTTAACAACTCATTCGTGCCTGTTTCCTTGGCTATTTCAAAATCTCGCTCATTACGCTCTGTCCACCAAGTTGCAGAACCTTGAGGATCTGCATCTACTAACAATACTTTTGATTTCTCAGCGAGAATAGCTGCTAAGTTGACGCTAGTCGTTGTCTTAGCTGACCCTCCCTTCCCGTTTACAACAGCAATAATACGCACACTTTAACTCCGTAACTGAAAAATATCTGTAAGTTTGGTTATTTGTAACTCTGTAAGTCTGTTATTAAGTGAAATACGAACTTACAGAGTTTGTATCAATAATACGCCGCATTTAGAGGATTTTCTGAAACTACGCCAAGGCTGGAGAATAGCAGTGATGGCTGCGACGATCGCAGTTGGACTGTTGTCTGTGCAGAAATTGAAGCGAAGAACTTAGACTTGAAAGCTGTAAATCCCAACGCCAATGTTGAGGAAGATGCACGCACCCCAGAAGAACTGTTGGACTTTATTGAACACAAAGGGCTAGAAGTTACCGATGCCTTACCAATTTTGCAGCGTTGATTCTGCAAAAAAAATAACTGCAATTGTGGCGGAACATGTGCGGATGTACCCTAATCTGCAATCCGGCTTGGCTCTTGTCTTTCAAGTTCGGCAGCAGCCGTATCTAGCTCCATCTCAAGTTGTTCAACCATAGGGAGGATACTTTTAAGCTGTTCTGGAACGTCTCTTCCTATCCTGTGTGTGGAAACGCCGATAGGTTGTGTCATCCCTTGCAGTGCGAGTTCGGCAACAGTCTTGTTTTTAGACTTGCAAAGAATGATGCCGATAGTAGGTTGATCATCAGGATGCCGCAGAATAGCGTTCACTGCTGACACATAAAAGTTCATTTTTCCAGAAAATTCTGGCTGAAATTCCACCATTTTAAGCTCGATAATGACAAAGCAGCGCAGCTTGAGGTGATAAAACAGGAGATCAAGTCTGTATTCCTGTCCGCTAACCTCAATAGGATACTGGCTTCCCACAAATGAGAAACCTGTTCCCAGTTCCAAGAGAAAGTCACGAATGCGATCCACTAGCGCCCGCTCTAAATCCCTTTCCTGCGCCTCTTGAGTTAAAGTCAGGAAGTCAAAATTATACGGATCTTTGATAAGCTGTTGAGCCAGGTCGGATTGTGGTTTAGGCAAGGTCTGTCCAAAATTGGTGACTGCACTCCCCTGGCGTTCATAAAGACGGCTCTCAATCTGCATCTCCAGGATGGCGCGGCTCCAGCCGTTTTCAATGGTTTGCTGGATGTACCAAACTTGCTGCTCCGGCACTTTCACGCGATCCAGCAAAACGCAGTTATGCCGCCAGGGAATTTGTCCACCAAGCTGGTGGACAAATGACTCATCCGGGTAGGCTGACGCGAAAGCCCGCATATAAAGCAGGTTTGTACGGGAGAAACCCTTTATATCCGGGAACTCCCGTTTTAAATCCTTGGCTATGCGCTCAATTACTTTAGTTCCCCACCCTTCATCCTGCTGGCGTTGTAAAATTTCCTTACCGATCTGCCAATAAAGCAGCACTAATTCTTGGTTAACAGCAAGTGCCGCCCGCATTTGCGCGGTGCGAACGCGCTGTTTAAGCATGTTTAGAAAAGCGTCATAGTTGCTCAGTTCGGGAAAAAGGGAATCGGTCACGGTGAAGAACTTGTCGGGCGGTTACTGTATTTTACATTAACTGTAGTAACCGACTGTGTGAAATAGGAAATCATTTATACGTGTTCAACACTTAAAACCTAATGCTTTATGCATCGCATACCTGATAGGAGTTACACTCCTAGAACTTACGCATTGACAGAAAAGTGATACTATGCAGTAAATCCCAACTTCTGTGATAGGTGTTCTAAAATAAAGTCACGAGCTACTTGAAGAGATAAATTTCTTTGGAGTTCATACCAATTTTCAATTAACTCTTCTACCCGCATTAATTCTAATTGTGTAAAAGCTCGAATTGCGCTAAAAAAGTGAGTTCTAATTGCCTCAGATGTCCTCACCATAAATCGACCAATACCACATACTTGTTTAATCGCTCTGTGGTAGCATTCAATCCCCCAATGAATTGAATGTAATGTTTTAAATTCTGTTTGGCTAATTCCAATTAGTGCATTTTCTTCAGGTATATATATCAT
>NZ_WBKM01000070.1 GCF_015714725.1 Nostoc sp. WHI | reverse complement strand
AGTTAATACTGTAGTCAGTAATCCGCACTCCTGTTTCTTCTTCAATTTTGCGGATAAAATCTTCTGGCAGTTCCACATGAACATCAAGAATTTGATTTGTATCTACACAGTTTATGTGACTATGCGAATCACTGATATTGCCGTACAAACGCCCATCACAGCGTTCAATACATTCAATAATACTTTGACTTGATAATGCTTCTAAATTTTGATAAACAGAGGTATGACCGATCTCTTTGCCTTGTTGATTCAAGCGATCGTAAATCTCTCTAGCAGATAGATGCTCATTTGCTTGCCAAAGTAATTCCAGAATAAAGCGACGCTGGCGGCTGACTCGCATACCCAGGATTTGACACCGCTCAAGCGCATCTTCTAGAGAACGAATTGGTCTTGTAGAAGAAATTGTTTGTTTTTGCATATTTATTACAGCTTATTAACTGTTGAGGGAATTTTCCCATCTCAGTGTTTATTGGTTATTTTATATATGTAAGGATATTGCACACCGCTCTTTATACCTGTACTTGTGTTTTGGCTTTTGATGCTACGGAAGTCACAGGTGGCGATAATGATTTTTGCTTATTGACGGCTATTTTATCAGACCTTAATTTAAAACAAACTCATTACAACTTTAACTTAAAATTGCTGTAAATGTCCACCTTGGGGCAGGCGTTGCCTTTCCCAAGCAAGCTAATTCTGATGGTATATCATGTTAATCAGTAATATTTAAGTTAAAGATGAGCAATTATAGCGATTATAAAATTTACATTAAAATTGAGAAAAATACGGTGTAAGTGAGTGGCGATGCCAGTGGATCATATAAAGGCTAGCAACTAGATGTATATTTGTTAAAATCAGCAAAAACTAAGCAAAAGTATCAGAGAAGTTTGAAAAGGTCAGACTTGTTTGTATGGGTTGACCAATTATCAGCAAAAAAGTATCAGAAAATACTAATTAATTCGTGAAGAAGACTTTGTGCTACGAAAAGGAAATGTAGCGTCAATGCCTGAAAGCTGCTACTGTAGATTGTCGATCCTACAGTTGAGCATCAAGAAAGTGGCTGCTGAATCAATGACAATCGCGATCGCACTCAATAACGACTTCATTAACAATCTGGATCTGTCGCCTGCGTCAACGGTGATTGAACAACTGCTGCAAGATGGGGTTGCATCCCATGAACAGCAGCTACGCTTTGATATCAATTACGATCTCCAACCTGGTGATCCCCGCGAACTCTCAGAAATTCCAGAGGTGCGGCTTTGGTTTGTGCGCCTGGATGCCAAATACCCTTGGTTAGCATTTTTACTAGATTGGAAAGCTGGAGAGTTCGCGCGTTATGCCGCCATGCTTGTACCGCACCAGTTCAGTTCTCAAGAAGGCATTCAGTACAATCCTGAAGCCTTAGAAATATTTTTAATGCACAAAATCTTTATTTTAGGCGATTGGCTCAAACAGCAGGGCATCCCCAGCCTATCGCGGCTGAAGTCTATGGCCCAAATGTTGGGTTATGAATTAGACGATGCTTTTTTTGAGATATTTTAATATTGAATAACCGCAAAATCTAGCTGTCACATCCAGGTTTTGCGGTCATTAAACAAACGCATAACTAACTACATTGGATATCCAATAGACTGATTGCAGAAGTTGGGACAAACTCTTGATTTAGCCACCCCAAATTTTCTCCAAAACTGTGTTTGGTGAAATATCCGCCATTTTTCCAGTAGGGGATTTAATGGCAAGGAACTTATCGTTTTTCGGCAACAACTTAGCTGGGTCAGTAGGGCCAAGTAGGGAGATAGTATAGGTTTGGACTGCAACACTCAGTTGTAGTGCAGCACTATCAGTAGACAACATCAAATTTGCCCCGGCAATTATAGCAGTTAACTTGCCAATATCATCCGGCGCAGTCACCTTGATATCTGGAGAAGACTCCAGAAGCGATCGCACAAACTGTTCATCGCCAGACCCCTTAATGACTACCACAGGCAGATCCGGCTGCTTGTATTGGAAGTCTTGAATAATTTGCTGCCAATTCTGGACAGGGTAGATTTTATCCAGTTCTTTAGCCTGGGATAACTGGCCAGAACCGCCATCAATCAAGATATAACCTGTTTCATGTACCCCTAAACGTTTTTGTTCCTTTTGTGCCCACTCAATATCTGGTTTTGGCACATTTACCGCTAACTCTGGCACAGGGGTTTTTATGGACAATGGTTGCAGCAAATCGTGATATAATTCCGCCGCATACTGGGATGGTTTAAACGGCACAGCGTGGGTAAGAAAAACCGAGCCTTTGCCTTGGTAGCTAATGCGTATAGGAATTCCCGTCAACCAGAGTAGAAGACCCACAAACCAACTTTGCTTAACAGCAATGGCAACATCGTATTCGCGATCGCGAATTGTGCCCACCAGATTGCCCCAATCTGCCAGACTGTTACGGTCTTGAAAATCAAAGGCCAGTACCTCGTGAACTGACTTGCTCACCCGGTAGGCAGCCTTTGACCGGGGTTCAACAACGACATCTATCTGAGCGTTAGGGTAATAGCGCTTTAAATCATCTAGAGTCGGAAAGAAGAGAATTTGATCGCCAATTCCGCCAGGTACAAGGGCTATTACTCGCATAATATTTATTGACGCTTACTCGCTCCCTATTTTAGGGGAAAATATATAGCTTAAAGATAGAGGAATTCTGTGTATTTATTAATTCCAGCTGCGGGAATCGGAAAAAGAATGGGGAGTAACCGCAATAAACTCCTGCTGAAAGTGCGATCGCAACCAATCATTGCTTGGACTTTGTTAGCCGCAGAAGCCGCCAGTACAATTAGTTGGATCGGGATTATTTCTCAACCTGCCGACTGGTCTGATTTTAAGGCAATTCTCGCCGATCTGAAGCTGACTAAACCAGTGGAATTGATTCAAGGTGGCTCCACCCGCCAAGAATCTGTTTACAATGGCTTGCAAGCGCTACCACAAGCCGCAGAACAAGTGTTGATTCACGATGGCGCTAGATGCCTGATCACACCAGATTTATTTAACTCTTGTGCCGAGGCAATTCGCCACTGTGCCGGTTTAATTGCTGGTGTACCCGTCAAAGACACCATCAAAGTTGTCGATGAACAAGGCATAATTCAAGAAACACCCGACAGACGACAACTATGGGCAGCACAAACTCCCCAAGCATTTGATGTCAAGTTGTTGAAACAGTGCCATGCTGAAGGTGTCCGTCAAGGTTGGGAAGTAACTGACGACGCCGCCTTATTTGAAAAGTGCGGCATTGAGGTGCGAATTGTCGAGGGAGAGGAGACAAATTTAAAAGTGACGACTCCCCAAGATTTAGCGATCGCAGAATTTATCCTCACGAGTAGAGGTTTTTGAGAAAGTGGGGAGTGGGGAGTAGGGAGCAGGGGAGGCAGGGGGAGCAGTGGTGGAATAACTAATGCCTAATGCCCAATTCCCAATTTGAGAGTTTTAAACAATATTTTGACAATTTACGATATAGTGCCACACACTTGTTGATTATTAGTTGTCATGTACTAATGACCAATGACCAATGACCAATGACTAAATGATTACAGCCACAGCGACGAAGATAGAAGCGATTCTCTATTTAAAGGGTAAACCCTTGTCGCTCGGCGAAATCGCCGAGTATGCCGCGTGCGATCGCGCCACTGTCAAAGAAGGCATAATTGAACTCATGGACAACTATGCCCACCGAGATAGTGCCTTAGAGGTAGTAGAAACCCCAGATGGTTACAGTTTGCAACTGCGGTCTGACTTTTATGATTTAGTGCAAACTATGATACCAGTAGAATTGGGTGTAGGTGCATTACGGACTTTGGCAGCGATCGCCCTCAATAGTCCCATACTTCAAAGCGACTTAATTAACCTACGCGGTTCAGGAGTATATCAGCACGTTCCAGAACTCGTCGAACTCGGTTTCATCCGAAAACGCCGAGACAGCGATTCTCGTTCCTACTCACTTCAAATAACACCGAAATTTCACCAGTATTTCCAAATAGAACAACTCCCGCAAATACTTTCCACCAGCCAGAAGGAAGAACAACTAGAGCTAGAACTAGAACTAAAGGGAGTAGGGAGTGGGGAGTAGGGAGTGGGGGGATGAGGGGGACAAAGAAGAAGAAATATTGATTATTCCCCATTCCCC
>NZ_WBKM01000146.1 GCF_015714725.1 Nostoc sp. WHI | reverse complement strand
GGGGAGTGGGGAGTTGGGAGTTGGGAGTTAATTACTCACTCTTAACTCTTAACTCCTCACTCTTAACTAAGCACTGAGTAGGGTAGCAGATGTGCCATCAACGTGCAATAAAGCGCGTTTGGGGCCGTGGATGGGGTCTTCTACAATTATGGTTTGATCGCGGCTAGCTCCGAGTGAGACGATCGCGATCGGGACTTCCATTAATTCGGCTAAGAATTTTAGATAGTCCAGTGCTTGCTGTGGCAACTCTTCTAGGGTACGGCAGTGACTTGTTGACACTTGCCACCCTGGTAAGGTTTTGTAGATGGGGCGACATCTGGCAAATTTACGGGAACTGGTAGGAAAGTTTTCGCTGCGATCGCCATCTATGTTATACGCGACACAAACTTGGATTTCCTCTAATTCATCAAGGACATCCAGTTTGGTGAGCGCCATACAATCCATGCCGTTAATCCGCACCGCATAACGACCGATGACGGCATCAAACCAGCCGCAACGCCGTTTGCGTCCGGTGGTTGTGCCAAATTCGGCACCGCGATCGCACAACAATTCTCCCAACTCTCCATGTAGTTCGGTGGGAAATGGGCCCTCTCCCACGCGTGTCGTATAAGCTTTCGACACCCCAATTACCCGGTCAATCATTGTCGGCCCTACCCCTGTACCAACGCAAGCCCCCCCCGCCACAGGGTTAGAGGAGGTGACATAAGGATAAGTTCCGTGATCTAGGTCTAGGAGCGTACCTTGTGCGCCTTCAAATAAAATATTGCGCCGTCGCCCAATCGCATCGGATATTTTTAACGATGTATCAACAACGTGAGGTCGCAAGCGTTCTGCATAGCCCAGATACTGGTCAATCACCTCTTTAGCATCTAGAGGCGGCAAGTTGTAAAGCTTTTCTAAAATGACGTTTTTATAATTAATCGTCCACTCCAACTGCTCGCGTAGCCCATCAGGGTCCATCAAGTCTAAAACCCGGATGCCTGTACGCTCAGATTTATCAGCATAAGTCGGCCCAATACCCCTACCTGTCGTACCGATCTTATGGCTTCCCCGTCGCTCTTCTGATGCCTGGTCAATCAACCGATGATAAGGCATCGTTACGTGGGCTGTCTCAGATATCAGCAGGTGGTCAGTGGAAATATTTAATTCTTTTAATTGGTCGAGTTCTGTTATCAAAATCTGTGGATCGATAACAGTTCCACAGCCGATAATGCAATCGGTATTTGGATACAAAATCCCAGACGGAATCAAGTGCAGTTTAAAGGTCTGACCTTTGACTACAATTGTGTGTCCAGCGTTGACACCCCCTTGATAACGTACCACAACATCTGCTGAACGGCTGAGTAAGTCAGTTATTTTACCTTTTCCTTCATCGCCCCACTGGGCACCTATGACAATTACGTTAGCCAAGAGTTTATTTTAAGAGGTAAAGTTTCCACAAATTATAATTATCAACATATTTTGTAAAGAATGTCAAGCTTAATATAGAATAATCAATCTAAAAAGTTTTGTTGCCAATGGAGTTATGAGTGATTAATTACTCTCCTAAAACATATTTGATTTGCATCAAACAGGTTTTGGTTAGGCATTGGTAATAAGTGGTGATCAGGCAATCTGGATGTTTTTCGAGCCATTAAATTATAATTATGCCATAGTCTTACTAAAAATAAATTTATATTAAAAATTAGCGGATTTATTTGTAACTTTTATGTATAAATAATTATCCCAAAAAAACCAGATATTTACAACTTTAACAGATTGTATTTTGTTACCAATGCTGTCAAAATCATTAAAATATTCTCAGTATTTGTTTTTATTTTTAATGTTTAATCTGAACTCATGAAAGGCATCTGCGGCAAAAAAGGCGATCGCATGATGAAAAAATGGTCTAGATTCCAAAAGCTGAAAGCAGTATTCATCCTGGCATTAGCAGTTGTATTTACTAATGCTGGAGTCTCATATAGCAACACTATTAAGTTGATTCATAATCAGCAATGGGTAACATCCTCTCACGAAGTTATTACTCAAATTGAAAGTATACAGTTTACACTCAGAGATACTGAAGCCGCGCAACGTAATTACCTAATTACCTTAGATGCAGATGAACTGCAAACCTATCTTGGAGCCTATCAACAAACTAATAGTAATATTCAGATTCTCAGCAAGTTAACCGTTAAAAACCAGCAAAAGCAGCAGTGGATTTATTTACTGGAGCAGAAAATTACTAACAGATTTAACATCCTGCAACAAGAAGTTTACCTAAGACAAGACCAGGGATTGGAAGCAGTTCGACAGTTCATTTTATCTAATCAAGACAAGCAAATCAGCAAAGAAATTCAACAGCTTATTCAAGATTCTTTAAAGGCAGAGGAAAATTTATTACAGAGGCGGATGCATGAGTCGCAAGCAAGTTCCCAAAAGGTGATGGTCACATTTTTCATCGCTGCTGTTGTAGATTTGGTGCTGGTGGCGCTGCTGTATGGCTTGTTGTGGCGTTACGTTAAGCAAGTTCAGCAGACGAAACTTAATGAATTTGATGGCACGTTCATCCACTTGGCACTGATGC
The DNA here is from genome assembly GCF_015714725.1 of Nostoc sp. WHI. Taxonomy (GTDB): domain Bacteria; phylum Cyanobacteriota; class Cyanobacteriia; order Cyanobacteriales; family Nostocaceae; genus Nostoc. The sequence goes on along the minus strand of NZ_WBKM01000146.1, from coordinate 64,193 downwards.
GAGATATTACCCAGAAAAAGCAGGCAGAACAGAAAATCCGTGAACAAGGGTTATTGCTGGATGTAGCAACTGAGGCGATTTGGGCGCAGAATATCCACAACCAAATCTTGTTTTGGAATAAAGCCGCCGAGAGTCTGTACGGCTGGAAGGTTGAGGAAGTTGTAGGCAAGAATGTTGTGGAACTTTTGTATAAAGACACTTCACTACAACTAGAAGATGCTTACTTGAACACGATTAATAAGGGTGAGTGGCGGGGTGAGTTCCATCAACTGACAAGGGAAGGTAAGAAAATTATCGTTGAAAGTCGGTGGACATTGGTACGACATGATAATGGACAACCCAAATCTATTTTGAGTGTGAATACCGAAATTACGCAGCAAAAACAACTGGAAGCTCAACTTTTGCGATCGCAACGTTTGGAGAGTATCGGCACTTTAGCTAGCGGTATCGTCCATGACCTCAACAATATATTATCCCCAATTTTAATGTCAGTTCAACTGTTACAGAAAAAATTGCCTGACCCGCAGAGTCAGCGAATACTGCAAACTCTGGAAAATAACGTCAAACACGGTGCCAATTTGCTCAAGCAAGTTTTGTTTTTTGCACGCGGCATTGAAGGCAAACGAACTATTGTCCAAATTCAGTCTCTAATAACAGAAGTTGAGCAAATTATCGCTCAAACATTCCCTAAATCCATTATCTGCCAGACAGATATGCCCAAAAATCTCTGGCATATCCGTGGAGATACAACACAATTACATCAAGTGCTGATAAATTTAGCAATCAACGCCCGCGATGCCATGCCTAATGGTGGTATCCTGAGAATTGCAACCCAAAATCTGGTAATTGGTGAACATTCTCCCCAGATAAATATTGATGCTAAAATGGGTTCTTATATTGCGATCGTGGTGACGGATACTGGTATGGGTATGTCGCCAGCAGTCCAGGAACGGATTTTTGAACCATTTTTCACCACAAAAGAGGTAGGCAAAGGTACAGGTATAGGACTTTCCACTGTGCTGAGTATCATTAAAAATCACGGCGGTTTTGTCAATGTTTACAGTCAGATAGGTAGAGGTACTCAATTTACAGTCTACTTGCCTGCCTCAATATCCAGAGACACACATTTATTGTCTCCAGAATTGGAATCAGTTATAGGAGATGATTAATCGATTTTGGTGGTGAAAATATCACAAACTACAAAAATGATGTCTCTTTAGGGTCATAAGTACCCTGGTAAGTCGTAAAGATCCTATATCCTGGTAACACTAAAGCAATTCCAGTGTAACTGTGAATTTTACCGATATATTTGTAGGGAATATCATCTGGTACGCTTCCACCAATGCGGAAACTAAAACCAAGTAGCCATATATACAAACCAGGTATTAGTAAATCCATGCTATGTGCAATAGCTCTCATTGGCTCATTTTCTTTGAAAGAAGCACAATTTCTGGCTATAGCGAATTTTTTGGAGATATTTTTCAGGTTTGTGGTTCCTAACATCGCCTAATAAGAATAATGTCCAGCTTGAGACTGGACAATAACTAGAAATATTTTTGAGATTGAATATTTACTTATTTTTTAACTGACCAAATCAACCAAGGCGTTGCTCTGAAAACGGACTATAGATGAAACTGAGCAGCCGCGATAATTCTCCGATGTAAATACTGATAGTGTGATATTAGCTTGACCAGGATCTAAAATGCGCTTCACCTTGCAGGTTTGCATTTTGTTGTTACAGTAAGCAATAATGCGATCGCCAGCCTTGACATCCAACGCTTGAATTTTCACTTAATACCAACCTCGCCCAAGAATTTGTTTATCTAAAGGAAAAATATATTACTATATTTCACTTGCTAAACAATTGCAGTGTTTATTTTATCATAACACAAAAATCAACGTTCGTTATATTATCAATTTAATCTTGATGATGTCAAGTTTATTTATGCTCAAAACTCTGTTCAATGCTGGATTTTAAGAACATAAGGATACAATTACGATCTTCGCGCTGCTTCTAGATTGGAAGCCTCATCTGGAAAATCTAGATAGTGGTAAACCTCTGCTTTGCTTTAATTTCTTTGGAGAACATAGGAAACGTTTTTGCTTGAAATTTTTTCGAGGACAGATTTTTTATTTGGATGTTTTTGTTACAATTATTGAAATTTTTACCTAAAAAGACCACTATGACTTTATATGCTGAATTACATAGACACCTGGGCGGTTCGGTCGTACCCCGAGTTTTATGGCGATATTTTGAGCGACATTCTTCGGAGTTGATTTCCCGCTTTGCTGACTATTCAGAATTTGAAGATTTTTATACCCGCCCACGCAACACCCTGGATGAGTATCTAGAATTACACACCCTGGTAGAAAGTGTGCAAACTGTGGAGACTTTGCCTTACTTTATCTATCGCCTGTTGCGGGGTGCTTATATTTTTGAAAATTTGGCTTATCTGGAACTGCGCTACACTCCCTATTTACGGACACCTGAACACCTGAGTCAATCAGAGAGAATTGACAAGATGGCAGAAATTGTGCAAGTAGTAGGACTTGCCAGCCAACAGCCAGAATATCCGATTGTTACTAGCCAAATTCTCTGTATGCACACGCGCCTACCTTATGAGGTGAACAAGGCGATTGTTGATTTGGCGGCGCAAAATAAGCAATATGTTTGTGCAGTAGATGTAGCGGGGGGTGATAGCTATTATGCCGATCGCCTCGAAGAATGGATTAATCTATATGATTATGCGCGATCGCTAGGCGTTAATACCACGGGACATCTATATGAAACCACTGCTGGTTGTTACCCAGAACTATTACCATATCTGATGCGGATTGGTCACGGCATCCAAATTCCCCTATTGTATCCAGAGTTACTTAATGATGTGGCTAGACGCAAACAGTGTTTGGAGGTTTGCCCCACAACTTACCTAAAAACTGGTACTTTGCAGGATATACGTCAACTTAAATTAGTTTTTGACCGTTGTTTTGCTGCTGGGGTAGATATCGCTATTTGTACTGATAATGCTGGGTTGCACAATGTCCGTCTGCCATTTGAGTATGAAAATCTCTTGACTTACGACATTATTAGTTTTAAACAACTACAAGCTTGTCAGGATGCAGCTTTCCGTCATGCTTTCGCTTGGCCTTACAGTCAACGTCCCGCATCCCTGTTGAACGGTTTGCTGAAACCTGAACCACCTAAAGTTTTAGCAATAAGGGATTAATTAACAATCATCTAGAACTGCTATGCGTAATTCGTAATTACTATACTGCAACCATTTCGTTGATTTGGAATGAGTGGTTTATTTACGCCATGATGCGCTACAGGTGAGCAAAAAGTAAGCTTTTTTTGCTGATAATTTCACAAGCAATTTATCAAAAATCACCTTTTAATTGAGTTTTCTTTACAACTAATAAAAATTTCTCGTAAATTCGCCTCTTCATCTCCCTCCACTTCCAATGAAAATTCTAGGAAAGAAAGACGCGATGAATCGCCGTCTCTACAATAATCAATCCTTTGTAGAGACGGCAATTTATCGCGTCTTTTGCCTTAACCGAACCGTATTGCCTCCACTACCCTTGTTCCCAGAAGCTATAAACTAGAATTTATGGCATCTACTATTCAAGCTCTACCAACAGAAGTCGTATATCTCATTACAGCTGGTGAGGTAATCGACTCTTTAGCTTCTGTGGTGCGGGAATTGGTAGAAAATTCCCTAGACGCAGGTGCAACGCGAATTGTGATTTCTCTTTGGCCACAGCAATGGCGAATTCGTGTGGCAGACAATGGTTGTGGAATGAACCTAGAGGACTTGCAACAAGCAGCCACAGCCCACAGCACTAGTAAAATTCGCTCTAGTGCCGATTTATGGAAAATTAACAGTTTGGGGTTTCGTGGTGAAGCGTTGCATAGTTTGACGGCTCTAGCAGATTTGGAGATTTTAAGTCGTCCTGGAGATGGAAAATTAGGATGGCGGATAGTTTATGGCGCTGGCGGGGAAATTGTGCAAGTTGAAGTAACTGCGATCGCACCTGGTACAGTTGTTACAGTTTCTCATCTTTTCGGTAATTGCTCATCTCGCCGCCAGGGATTGCCCACAGCAGCGCAGCAAATGAAAGCTGTACAAGCCACAATTCAACAAATTGCTCTGTGTCATCCTCACGTTACCTGGCAGGTTTGTCAAAATGACCGTCAATGGTTCACTATCTCTCCTGCTGCTACATCTGGGCAGTTGCTACCGCAGATTTTACCACAGGTGCGGCAAGGTGACTTGCAAGAAGTGAAACTCGAAATACCCAATCCTCCAAACTCCCCACTCCCCACTCCCCACTCTCCACTCGCCACTCCTCACTCAGCATTCAGCACTCAGCACTCAGCACTCACTTTAGTGGTAGGATTACCCGATCGCATTCATCGTCATCGTCCAGATTGGGTACGTGTAGCCATTAACCGACGGATGGTTAAGACACCGGAACTAGAGCAGACGATTTTATCAGCATTTTATAGAACATTACCACGCGATCGCTATCCAATCTGTTTTCTACATCTTGACATTTCCCCCGATCAAATTAACTGGAATCGCAATCCGGCAAAAACAGAAATTTACCTTAACGAAATCACTTATTGGCAAGAGCAAATTACCAAAGCGATTAACCAAGCACTCAGCATCTCTTCTGCTAATCTCAAAGAAGCTGTTCACACAACGCGAGTTAGTAAATTACTCAAAGCCGCAGAAGCCAAAGGCGGCTACAATTTCAATCCTCAAAATCCCAAGCCTTGTACAGACGCGATTAATCGCGTCTCTCCTAATTCCTTGAAGGCTGTCGCTCAAGTTAGCAACACTTATATTGTGGCGGAACATCCATCTGGTATGTGGTTAGTAGAACAGCATATCGCCCATGAGCGAGTTTTGTATGAGCAATTATGTGATGATTGGCAACTGGTTTGTATCGAACCGCCAATTATTCTTTATCAATTGTCGCCGGCGCAAGTGTTGCAACTGCAACGTATCGGTTTAGATATAGAATCCTTTGGCGAGCAACTTTGGGCAGTTCGTAACTTACCCGCACCTTTGCAACAACGAGACGACTGTGCAGAAGCGATTTTAGAACTCAGTTTGGGAGGCGACTTACAAACAGCGCAAGTAGCCGTCGCTTGTCGCAGTGCCATTCGTAACGGTACACTCATGAATCTGCAAGAAATGCAGAAACTTTTGGATGATTGGCAACGCACTCGCAACCCCCGCACCTGTCCCCACGGACGCCCCATTTATTTGTCTCTGGAAGAGTCAGCTTTAGCCCGGTTTTTCCGACGTAATTGGGTTATTGGTAAAAGTCACGGAATTTGATTGAATCCTTTTTTTGCAATTTAAATTGAAGAGGAATTGTACATTAACTAATTATTTGTCACTGTTAAGTAGGTGGGCGTAAATAAAGTTAACTGGTGAGGGTCATCATTTGTTTTTTGTCATTCGTCATTGGTAAGGGTTTCAGGGGTGTTTACTTTTCGTAACATAGTTTGGTTTATTCCCACCTATCTACTTAACAGATTAATGTCACTTTTAACAAATTAATGTCCATTAGGCATTCTGGATCAGCCATATCAAAGATGAACTGCTGTGGTCACAATACCAGGACAACATTATCCTGACCTGAAACAACTTAAACTCACAGTGGTTGACTTTGGCGTAGGAATTCCTCAGAATGTGCGCGATTTCCACAAAAATACCAACTTACCAGTAGCACGGGACGATTACTTCAAGTTGAAAGATAATAGAGGTAGATACTTTAGGTAAAGCAACATCTAATGGTTAATGTTATTCGAGGTGATGTAGATAATAAGCCAGTTTCATCTAGAAGGCTAGCTGATTACTTTGAGAGGAGACACGATATAGATGGCAGCTTATATCTGGGATACCCAATAATAGGAACGCCTCAAGGTGGTTATCAAATTGATGCTCTTTTATTATCCAGAGAGCATGGCGTTGTTATTTTCAATATTATTGAGGGAACTAATACTGACATAGATATAGAAAAGACACAAGATGAAAGTGCAACCAAAGTTGAATCAAAACTACTTCAGCATACAACTCTGGTTAAAAAAAGGAAACTAATGGTGCCAATCAGTGTTGTAACATTTGCACCTGTATTGAGTAATACACCAAATAATGTTTCAGAAGGCTATCCCATCATAACTAATGAGCCTGCCCTAGAAGAGTACTTAAAATCTTGTGAATGGGAACAAAACCAGTATTTTGAAAGCCTTAGCTCAGTCATACAAGCTATAACTACCATAAGAAAAAGAAGGCAGCGTAGCTATATTCAACGAGAAGATTCCAGAGGTGCAAAACTTCAGAAACTGGAAGATTCTATCGCCAATCTAGATAATAATCAGAGTGCTGCTGTGCTTGAAACTGTAGAAGGTGTACAGCGAATTAGAGGACTTGCTGGCTCAGGTAAAACTATAGTTCTAGCTCTTAAAGTTGCATATTTACAGGCAAAACATCCTGATTGGAATATTGCTGTTACTTTTAATACTCGCTCTCTTAAAAATCAGTTTAAACACTTTATTAACACTTTTAGTATTGAACATACGAGTGAAGAGCCGGACTGGGAAAAAATAAAAATTATTCACGCTTGGGGAAGTCCCTCAACGGAAGGAATTTATTATGAAATATGTAAAAAACATAATATTGAATTCAGAGATTTAAATGCAGCAAAAAATCTTACTAATATATCTGGTCAAGAATTTGACAAAGTTTGTGAGGAAGCACTCGATAAAATCCACAGCTTTGAGCAGTATTATGATGCCATACTAGTTGATGAAGCACAAGATTTTTCTAAACATTTCCTGCAACTTTGTTACAAAATTCTGAAGCAGCCGAAAAGACTAGTTTATGCGTATGATGAGTTACAAAGTCTGAGTAATAAGACAATGGGATCACCAGAAGAAATCTTTGGAAAAGATACTTACGGTAATCCATATGTTCAACTTCAAAACAGATCAGGAAAACCAAAACAAGACATTATATTAGAGAAATGCTATAGAAATTCTCGCCCACTCCTAACTTCTGCACATGCTTTGGGTTTTGGAATATATAGAAATGAAGGATTAATCCAGATGTTTGATGATGCAGGGTTATGGAGAGATATTGGTTATGAATTAGAAGAAGGAAATCTAGAAGATGGAAAGCCTGTAAAGCTTACTAGAACTAGCAATACTAGTCCAATGTTTCTCGAATCTCACTCACCTATTGATGACTTAATTATATTTAAGTCCTTTAATAATAACCGCGAACAAAATGAATGGTTAGTCAAGGAAATAGAGAAGAATATTAGGGAAGATGAATTAAAGTATGATGACATAATGATTATTCATTCTAACCCGTTTACAACTAAAGATGCCGTTGGAAGCTCTAGGGCTTTACTATTTGAAAAAAAGATTAATTCTAATCTAGCCGGAGTCACAAATTCCCGCGATGATTTTTTTAGTGAAGAAGCAGTTACTTTCACAGGTATCTATAGAGCAAAGGGAAATGAAGCTGCGATGATATATGTTATAAATGCTCATGAATGCTTCTCTGGTACAGAGCTTTCCAGAAAAAGAAATATCTTGTTTACTGCCATGACAAGAAGCAAAGCTTGGTTAAGAGTATTGGGGTACGGCGAAGATATGAGGGGTTTGGTGAAAGAATTTGAAGAAGTGAGAAGAAGAAACTTTGTTCTTCAATTTACTTATCCTACAGCAGAGGAACGAATAAGAATGAATGTTATCAATAGAGATATAAGCCCTAAAGAGCGTGAGCGTAAAATTCAGAACCAAAGAAATTTCAAAGATATTGTTGAGGATTTAGAGAAGGGTGTTATGCAGAAAGAAGATTTGTCACCAGAATTAATAGAAAAATTCAGAAATCAACTATTTTAAAATGACTAGTCATCAAGAAATTTATAGACAAATTGAATACATTACTCAAAAACTAATAGAAGTTAGTTTATGCGATCAACAAAATTTTCCCTCATCTACATCTCTTGGTAGAGATAGTTATGAAATTGCATATTCTGGTATGCAGAATCTCTCAATAGCACTGAAAAATATTGAATATAAGAACATATACAATGAACTAGACAGAGGTAAAAACTACAATTTCAAAATGATTGATGGTGCGTTAATACAACTTTTATATACTTATAAACAATCCGAATTGATTTCACATAGGCTTGCCTTTTTACCATCACCATTTTTAGAAGTTTTCCAGAATGAGCCTACTATTTATGAAGCAGACGAAATATATGCAGATATAATAGCAAAAAATATATTACCAGTACCAATTAGATTCGATTATGATCCAGACAATCATAAAGAATTAGATCACCCCAAATGCCATCTAACTTTGGGACAGTTTGAAAATTGTAGAATACCTGTTTGTTCCCCAATCGCACCGAGTACTTTCATATCCTTTATTATTCGTAGTTTTTACAATACTGCTTTTAGGAAATTTACAGATGACCTTACGTTTTCAAGTAACCTTTTCGATAAAACGATAACTGTTGCAGAGAAGAAAGTATTGCACATAGCTATTTATTAATTTAATTTAGAGAATCTTTGCTGGTTGCCCAACTCATACAGTCTGTTGGCCAAGTGAATAATCCGTAAGGATTTAGTGTTTGAAACCCAGTGACAGAGGCAGTTTCAAATTCAACTTTGGCTTATCAACATACCTTTAGTCGCAATAAGGTACGAAAATATAGTCGTTATACCAATTCTGTATGAAGATGCGCCCTATATGAGGAACGAACCGCAAAGAACGCAAAGGACACAAAGAAAGAAATAAGAAGCCAAGAAAATTTGGCGCAGCTTCACAAAGAAATGGTATAATGCACCAACATTTGCTCTAACTGCCACAACGTTAAGCAAGCTTCTTTCTCCGCTTCCTCTGGTCGCTCTTGAACGTTTGAACCTGTATATCCTTGTAAAGTTGAGAATAATTCTGTATTTAGAGTTTTAAATGGACGCTCAACACTACCACCTTCAGATGGGCGATCGCGCAAATGACAAACAAATCCTAACTGCACCCCTATTTGCTGTAAATGGTTAGAACGAAAATCTTTACCCCTATCCGTATAAAAGTGTTGCGGCAAACCAGAAGTACCCCATTGTTCATTAAGCCCATATTCTGAACCATATTGCTTGGGCAAGCTCCCTATCCCCACCTTATGAGTACATTGAAGGTGGGGACTTCCGCGACACATTAAAGTCGAGCTAAGGTTGCACCTTAACTTGGGATTATTTTTTTGTTAAACTCCCTAACGGGACTAAACCTAAGTAAGTAGAGCCGTTAACCTGCCAAAACTATATTAAGTCGATACACCTAAAGAGTGATTGTTTTTGTAACTATAGATAACAAAAATTTCATTCTACAGATTGATGTACACTGTATAATCATCAAAGTAAAAATAGATCAGTCAAAGTTTTGAACAAAGAACTCGTCAAGAGCATTTGCTCATTAACCGCTCCTGAGTTAGTGCACAAATGCAAAGATAATTTCTTTGTAAGGTTCATTTTTGAAGAACTTACGGAAGTGTAGCTTGTAATTTTATTGCTCCAATTTGCCAAATAAAGGTATAAGCTTCGCTATTTGAATAAAAGTTCTACGTTGTTAAGGCTGTTATCGAGGATTTCCAATGAAGATTATTGCTTCTGTTTTATCTATCTTAAGTCCAGTACGTTTTCTAGTTGTGGCTTTTACTTGTGCTTTGGTATTGTTATCTAGTGCTTTTCCTGCTTTTGCGATCGATAGCTACCAAAGTGACTCTACCGAAGCTACTACACAACTGCTTGACATTCAGCGCAAAACTGACGAAGCCGCTAAAGCATCACCATTTGGATTGAGAAAAGTTCAAAAGGAGTCCAACGAAGGACTCAATGAGGTTCAAGGGGATGCTGATATTGACAAGCAGAAGCGTCCTGAAAATTCACAGAGTTCAACCTCAGTGGAAGAAAATGTAAAGAATTTGTTGGATAAAGTTACAGGTAAGTAACAAGATTAATCTTTTGGTAATTTTTCGTTAGTAATGGGTGATTGGATAAAAGCAGTGACCCATTACTAATTAGCAATATTAAGCTGGCAACTTCAATTAATACCGATTACCTGTGAAGTTGCACAAAGCAAGGGGGTTGAGTTGCTTGTCTCACCAAGCCTGATTTTGTGCAGTTTCACAAAGAATTGGTATAAATATGTTCCTTCCTGAGGATATTTGGTGAAATTAGGTTTGCATAGTTTTGATAATTATTATTTAATATCTTTATTGTTGAAGCTGAAAAAATCAATAAAGTTCGCTAACTAGTAGATTCTTAGCTTAATACTACCTATTAAGGCATAGGTATAATCCTGAATGTAATAATTATTTTAAACTTACAATATTTCCTTTGGTTGATGTGGATTATGTCGGAAATTTGAGAAGTTAATAAATAAGTTTGCTTAGGGATGGAAAACAATGCGTGCGATAAACATTGGCTTGACGGAAGAACAGCGTCAAGGTGTGATTAATCTATTAAATCAAGATTTGGCAGATGCCTATCTACTGTTGGTGAAAACCAAAAAGTATCACTGGGATGTGGTTGGCCCTCAGTTCCGCTCTTTACACCAGCTTTGGGAAGAACACTACCAAAAGCTGACTCTAAATATTGATGCATTAGCAGAGCGGGTTCGTGCTTTGGGCGGTTTCCCAATTGGCACAATGGAAGGGTTTCTCAAGATTGCTACCCTCAAGGAACACGCTGGTAATGTTCCTACAGCAACGGGGATGGTAGCTAATCTGGTAGATGATCACGAGCAGGTTATTCGTAACCTAAGAGACCATGTAGACCAGTCTGGTGAAGAGTTCCACGATCAAGGAACTGCTGACTTTTTAACTGGACTACTAGAAGAGCATGAGCAGATAGCTTGGATGCTACGTTCATTTATTGAAGGGGAAGCACTAGATCCAGATGGTAGAAAGCCAGCGTCAGAGGCTAAGACACCTGTAGGTGTGTAACTTATAACGTCTGAGTTGAGGATAGCAGTCTGTTACACCAATTGAGGGAGGATTAATTCCTGCCTCAATTGGTGTAAAAGAATTAATTTGTCTGCATTTATCTATTCATCATATTCATTGCAAAAACAAGATAATACAAGGAGTATTTAAGTGCCAGAAGTATATAAAGCAGAACGTACTATATCTGCTGTATTCAAAGAACAGAAGCAAATTGATGATGTGATTCGACGTTTGTTAGACAGGGGTATGCCTAAAGACCATATTTCGGTAATGGGCAGAAACTTCCAGTCGGAAACGAGAATCGCTGGCTTTATTACTAAAAAGGATGTAATTCTGGGAGGTTTGAGAACAGGGGCTATTTTTGGTTCCTTGTTTGGTTCCTTCCTCAGCTTGCTCACGGGTGTAGGCTTATTAGTTATTCCCTTTGTCGGCTCAATTGTGGCAGCAGGGCCCATAGGTGCAGTGCTGCTGGGGGCTGCCAGTGGAGCGATCGCAGGTAGTGCTGGTGGAGGTTTAGTATCAGTTCTGACTACTTTGGGGATGCCAGAAGATAAAGCGACTATCTACCAAACCCGCTTACAAGCTGGCGAGTTTTTCTTGATGGCAGAAGTTCCGAGCGATCGCGCCGGTGAATTTCAATTGCTGCTTGAAAGTGCTGGTGGCGAAGAAATTCACACAATTGAAAAAACCCTGGCTCGTTCCTGCTCTGGGCTGTGCAACAGTCCAGAGGATTTGTCTCCTGAGGTTCGCGCTCATCTTTCTCAAGAAGCTCAGAATACATTTATTGAGCGCTATAACGTTGTATTAAATGAGAGAAGTGACGAGTTTACGGCTGAACAATCCGCCTGGGAGTCTGTTCATCAGCAATATGATGAAGATGAAAACGGCGTTTGGTCAAAAGGTAAAGTCAAAGCTTAAACTACTGCGTGTCAGCAATTATGATCTTTGCGTGTTGTTGGTAATTAGTCAATACGCTTCGGTTAAGGTTTTTTGATGAAAATTCTAGATCGGAAAGACGCGATAAATCGCCGTCACGACGAAAGATTGATTATTGTAGAGACGGCGATTTATCGCGTCTCTTGCCTTAACCAAAGCGTATTGGGTAATTAGAATACAAGGTCGATGCAAAAGCACGGTAGGGGCATTATGTATTCTGTACTATGGCAATTTATAGCTACCAACACGCAAATTTAACTGGCCTTGGCGCGGGTTCTGGCTGAATACAAATGCGCCTTCTTCACGTTCACCACTAGATAAAAAGTCGATCTGTTGCTCTCCCGATTCGGCAACTTTGCCATTAATTAGTAAATCAGCCATAATCTGAACTGATTCGGCTGTGTCTCCTCCGGTATTTACGACTTCAAAGGGAACATAAAACTGCCCATCAATTTCCCGAATAGTTTCTTTTTTAGTGAGAGAAAGAATGGGAGGTTGATTTTTTTCGTTTATCCAAGTGTAGCTCACTAGACTAACAATCAATGTCAAGATGAGAGAGGCGATGCTGAATGTTACCCACTCAGCAATGGAGCGCTCTGGTTGTTGTTGGGTTTCAGTCATATTGCTAACCTTCCGGCTGCACCACCAATAGTTGCAGGTAACCCCAGTATTAACGTGCGATCTAACCACATCGTCCAAGGGTCGCTAAAAGTTAACTTTTGAAAAAACCACAGCATAAAAGCGCCTGCTAGCAGTGACACCAAGTAGGACATAATAGTTTCACTCAATGGTTCTTGGAAAATTCCCTTTTGCTGTTTGCGCTTTTGCTGATCAGAAAAGCCTGCCTGGAATACAATGCCATAAGAAATCAGCAAAGATGTGGCGATCATTGCCAATTGCCAAGGTGGCGAGGCTGCGGCTGCTAGCATGGTAATCTCATCTGTTGGAGCGATATTAAATGCAATTATAGTTGCACCAATTAGGGTTCCACCTACATCGGCGAAGGTGGCGTGCAACTCATCCTCTTTGTTCTTGGTTGTGTTGTTTACCTGATCGCTTGCTTGTCCTTCTTCTGCATTGCTATTTCTAGTATCTCCCAAAAGCTGGTTAGCTAAAGCTACACCAAGAGCAAAGGGGACACTTTCAAAGATAATTTTCCCTAAAGATTCCTTTAGGGAAGTTTCTGGTGTCAATTCTCGCAATAGTAGCAGCACAAAGGCAGAGCAAACTAGTCCGATCGCGATCGCTTCCACAGTATCCATTGCGGCTTGATAAGCTAGTCCGCTATATCTGCGTTTCCGAAAGCCTTCTGTCTGATTGAGCAACCAAACCACAATAAACATCAATGCGATCGCCATCATCATCAGTTGTGGTTTTACCAATGATCCAATCCACCAAACTTCCATTGTGTACAGCAAGGGGATGCCAAATAAAAAGCCTCCACAAGCACCCCGAATGATGTCATTAATCTCGCTACTCCACATATTTTTCTGACGCTTTTTTGCCACTCCTTTACTGCCCTTTTATTTAATATCTACTTTGATTTAGTTAATATCAATTAATTGTGGTCAATATTTTATAAAATAGTATTACCACCTATAAATAATATTATTTTTTTAATATATATAAATTTTATTTATAATATATTTACATTGAGGAACAATTATATAGTAATCCTGAATCATTCACGAGAAAATGCTGAAGAGAGATATAGTATTTGCGACTATAAAGGGATTGTGGCAATGTGGATGAGAAGGTATCGCTAACAGAGTTTATCGAAAATAGCTAAGACAAGCGTGAGGTCAAAGGAGCGATGCCTTCGGCAAGACTTCGCCAACGCAATCAAGATGCGACTCTCAGAGGTTGTTTGAAAAGTATTTTACTGTGATTTTAGGCACTTATTGATCCCCCCTAACCCCCCTTAAAAAGGGGGGAAACAGAATCAAAGTCCCCCTTTTTAAGGGGGATTTAGGAGGATCTAGAACGTTTTGATACCTAAAATAGGACTTTTAAAACATCCTCTCAGGATACAAGCATTCGGAAGTAACTTGATATTAGCGAACTATCGCAAAAGAGTAGGTTTGTAAAGAAGACTAAAGTCCTCAAATATTCAAGCACTAAAATGCTTACTACAAACGCATTTACGCTTCTCAATTAATATATGCAAAAGTAGTTAGGGTATATGCCTTACCTACTTTTTTATGTCACCTATTTTCTGAAAGCCAGTTTCAATTTCTGAAACCAGCCTGACAAAATCTTTAGAAAAGGCTAGGTTAAATGTTAATCACAAGCCGCACCCCAGCAGCAATGGTAAAAGAATTAGCAATTTGCACCCGTGGATTAACTAAGCAATTTGACCGGCACGTTGCTGTCAATGATGTTGATTTAGAGATTCAGACGGGGGAAGTATATGGACTGATTGGGCCGAATGGCGCAGGTAAAACAACTCTCATCCGAATGTTGGCAACTGCTGAGGAACCAACTACGGGTGAGATTTATATTAATGGCGATCGCCTACTCCGTGACAAGAGTAACCCCAAGCTCAAGCGTCGTCTAGGCTACTTACCCGATGACTACCCGCTATATGAGGATTTGACAGTCTGGGACTACCTAGATTATTTTGCGCGTCTGTATCGTTTGCGAGAACCGCGCCGCACTCAACGCTTACATGAAGTTTTAGAATTAATCCAACTTGGTAATAAACGCCACAGCCGGATTACTACTCTGTCGCGAGGGATGAAACAGCGCTTAAGTTTAGCGCGAACCATTATCCATGAACCAATTTTACTATTACTTGATGAGCCTGTTTCCGGGCTTGACCCCATTGCTAGGATGCATTTCCGCGAACTCATCAAAGCTTTGCGAGAAGCTGGGATGACAATATTAATTTCCTCTCACGTTCTCAGTGATTTAGCAGAACTGTGTACTTCTGTGGGAATTATGGAACTCGGCTTTTTGGTAGAAAGTACCTCGTTAGAGCAACTTTACCAACGTTTATCACACCAGCAAATTGTGTTATCAACTTTGGGGAATCTAGAGACACTTTTGAGCGAACTAAAACATCATCCTTTAGTAGATGAGTGGGAAGTGATTCCAGGAAAAAACAGTGTCCGGGTGAATTTTTCGGGCAAAGAAGCAGATAGTGCTGAGTTGTTGCGATCGCTCATTCAAGCACGAATTCCTCTGACGGATTTTCACTGCACACAAGAAGACTTAGAAACTATTTTCTTAAAATTAGGTCACAAACAAGCGTCTTAATTCGTCAATAAATATTACTCCCCATTTTTGGAGATTTTTTTCCTATGATGTCCAATTTGATAGACAAAATCGGCGATTGGAATCCGCAACTATTGCGGGAACTCAAAGGACGATTCAAGTTTTTTCATGTAGCGATCGTAGTTGCAACATCCTTACTGCTGCAACTAGTAGTTTTTTTATATCAGTTACGCGAGTTTCCTGGTGATGAATACCCGCGAACTGGCGTATACTGCCGTTTGCGCCAAGTATATCTACAGCAACAAAACCGGGTTCACCACCAATCAAATAAATCTAAAATTTCTAATTTTTGCCCCCAAAATGAAATTGATTTGCAGTTGTGGTGGCGAGACCACTGGGAATATATATTCCTAACATTTAGTGTAATTTTTGTATTTACACTATTAGTTGCAGGAACTTATTTGCTAATCAACGATTTAGCCAAAGAAGAAACTCGCGGTACGCTGAATTTCATCCGTCTCAGTCCCCAATCAGAAACAACTATATTGACTGGCAAGTTGCTAGGAGTTCCGAGTTTAATTTATCTCATTATCTTAGTAGCAGTTCCTTTACATTTGTGGTCTGGACTTTCTGCTAAAATTGCCTTTAATTACATTTTGAGCTACTACGCAATTCTTGCTGCTAGCTGTACTTTCTTCTATAGTGCAGCCCTACTATTTGGCTTAATGAGTCGTTGGTTTAGCGGTTTTCAGCCTTGGTTAGGTAGTGGCGCAGTTTTCCTTTTTTTGTACATAACGCTGATGCTGGCATCGAATGATAGCAACGGTTTGAATAATTCAACCGCTTGGTTTAGACTCTTTAGTCCTTGGGATACAACAAGATATCTATTTCCGAATGTGTTCAATAGATACACTAGTTATTACATGCAAAACTGGCAGTTTTTCCATTTACCATTAGGGAAAAATGTTGTTAGTGTTGTTGGCTTCCATTTATTAAACTTTGGATTGTGTAGTTACGGTATTTTGCAAGCTCTTAAACGTTGCTTCCGTAATCCTCAAGCCTCAATAATCAACAAGAAGCAAAGTTATTTACTAGTAGCTTTTTGCCAGTTGATGATGTGGGGATTTGCCCTACAATTTCGTAAAGATAATTACAGATGGGATGAAGCAGTTGGGCAAAATCACATTTGGCTAGCACTGTATAACTTGGCGTTGATTTTAAGTTTAATTGCGGTTCTTTCCCCTCACCGTCAAGATGTACAAGATTGGGCAAGATATCGACATCAGGAAGTTTCTAGCCACAAGAGTGTTTGGCAGGATTTAATTTGGGCTGAAAAAAGCCCTGCACTCGTAGCGATCGCTATTAATCTTACAATTGTTACTATCCCCTGGTTAGTTTGGATTTCAGTTACATCTGTTATTGATGCAAACGGTGTTAGAACTCTCCTGAGTAACGAGATTGACAGGTTTAAAACACTTTTAGTTATAGCTTTGTCTATTAGCTTAATGATGATTTACGCTACCATCACCCAATTGATACTTTTGCTGAAAACTCCCAAACGTTCTTTTTGGGCAATTGGGACTTTAGGTGCTGTAACGTTCTTACCACCAATGATTTTAGAAATTATTGGTATCTCGTCATGGAAACATCCTACTGTATGGATGTTTACAACTTCTCCTTGGGCAGCTATAGAACACGTTGGGGTGATAACAGTTTTTATGGCACTCTTAGCTGATTTGAGTGTTCTAGCGTTGTTAAACTTCCAGTTGACAAGGCAGGTGAGATTAGCAGGCGAATCTGCTACAAAAGCATTGCTAGCAGGACGTTAGTTTAGTAGTTGAGACACGTTAGATCCCTGGCTTCTTTAAGAAGTCGGGGATCTTATTTTTGATAAATGATTTAGGATTACTGTACCTTGTTTACAACTCATTTAGGATTGCTATAACGTTCAACTATTTTGGCACTATGACCTTTAATCGCTAATTAGGAACTATTCAACTTGTTGCCTAAGCGATGGTGTTAGAATCATTAGTCCTCTAACAATTTCTTCAGGAGTAGCCGTGCCATTGATTACCTTTGGTACAATCGCCATAACTTCCAAAGCCAGATTTGTTGGAATTCCCTTTGCTTCTAACCGCCTCAATTCCAAAATATCAATACCTGCTGCCAATCCATCCAAATACTCTTCTACAGTTACTCCCAAGTTTTCAATCGGCAACATGAGTATAATCTCCTGTTTTTTTTGTTCTACCTCTTAGTTATCAAAGCCTATCAGGAACGTTTACCAATTCGCTGCACAGGTAAAAGTTGACAATCATCATTTTATCCTGAAAAATCCCCATAATTTTCAAATTGACAATATCTAATACCATTTCACGAAATGCCTGATAAGCTAATCGGCATTTAAGTTGCATAATCAGGGCGGGCAAACGCTGCAATTGGTGTCAACTTAAGCCAAAATCCCTTTCAAACCTCGTTTCTAGCCTCTGGCTGGAAATGCAAATCAAAAGCGGCTCTGCCGCAAGTCTTGAGGCGGAGCCTCCCGTTAGGCATTCCCAGTCAGAGACTGGGAACGAGACACGAGACAAAATCCCTTTCAAACCTCGTTTCTAGCCTCTGGCTGGAAATGCAAATCAAAAGCGGCTCTGCCGCAAGTCTTGAGGCGGAGCCTCCCGTTAGGCATTCCCAGTCGGAGACTGGGAACGAGACACGAGACAAAAGTCAAGATTTTTAGGTTTTATTGTAGATAAGCGATGCAAGTTAAAATCCTAAATCTACGGCAATGCGATGGGCACAGGCAAACCCAGAAAAAGCCACTGCATTCAACCCTTGACCCGGAAAGGTACTATCTCCTACACAATACAATCCTGGAATAGCGGTGCGATTAAAGGGCATACTTAATAACCCCCGTAACTTGCGCCGAGGAATTGGCCCATAGGTGCCATCTTCACGACCCAAAAAGCGGCGATGGGTGCGCGGTGTACCCACTTCTAAATAATCTAATCCAGCATCTAAGCCTGGAAAAATTTTCTCTAGGCGGTCAATAATTCGCCAAGCTGCCTCTTCTTTCTTCACTTCGTACTCACTCGGAGAAAGTCCTTGCCAATCATCAATCCAGTGAGGCGTGAAGACATGAATGATGTGATATCCACTTGGTGCTAAATCTGGGTCAAGCAATGTAGGAATTGAAACAAAAATTGTGCCTTCCACTGCTGTCATCTTTTCCCACTCTTCCAGCAAAATATGGTGGCACTCTGTCCCCGCAGGTAAAACTGACTCCTTTACCCCTATATGCAAACTCAAGAAGCTAGGTGATTTTTGATAATTTTGTTGCCATTTCTTCTCATTACGCGGCATCTCTTCTGCTGGTAATAATTGTTCAAATGTATCCCAGCGTGTAGCATTAGAAACTATGCGTTTACCCCGATATACTTTACCATTAGCCAGTTGCACACCTACCGCTCTTCCTTGTTCTGTGAGAATTTTTGTGACTCTAGCTTGGTACTGAATCTTACCTCCAGCCTTCTCTAGACCTTCCACCAGTTTTTGAGCAATTTGTCCCACCCCGCCTTTAGGATAGTTAACTCCGCCATAATGCCTATCAGAAAAGACCATCCCAGCATTAATCATTGGTGTCATGTCAGAAGTCACTACCGACCAGCAATAACACTCGATATCAATAAATTTCAATAATTCGGGGTCTTTGATGTAGCGCCGCGCCACATCCCCGGCATTTTGGGGCAGATACTTGACTAAACCAAGACACGCCAAAGGATGCTGGAAAAATACTCGCAGTAAGTACCGAGGTTCTTCCAGCGACAGCAAATCCATACTATTAAGGCATTTAAATACTTTTTGGCATTCGTCATAAAAGCGACGAATCCCTTGCTCTTCATGGCGAAAATGAGCAATAAGATTTTGCAAAAATTTTTCATAAAGCCGATCTACCTTCAAGTTTAAACCTGAAGGTAGATGATAGTGAATCTGAACTGAATCTGCGATCGCCTCTTGGCTGACATTCACAGCTGACAAGGCGCGGGTAAGTAAGTTGGTAGTACCGTTTTGTCCCAGCCCAAAAATCATTGATGCCCCAACATCGAATCGATAGCCTTGACGTTCAAAATAACCAGCGCTACCACCTGGAATCAAATAACGTTCCAGTACTAGCACTGTCGCGCCCTTCGCTGCTAACTGGGTCGCTGTGACTAATCCGCCAATACCAGACCCAATTACAATCACATCAATATTTTGCATTTTTGACGTTGAACTTTATGAAACGGCAAAAGTCCAGAGTAACTTATTTTGACCCTTGACAAAAAAGAGGGACGAGCCTGCTGTCGCTGGCTAATCCCGCCGATCCTTAAAGAGAGGAGAACACTGTCTAAGACTATAGCCTTCATTGAGAATTAATGTCAACTGGTAATGAAAAACTTTATCAATAAAATTGAGAGTGTTAATTTTAGCTGTCAGCCGGATGCAGGAAAGAGTATTATGATGTTTCAGTGCTTGTACAATAAAAAGTTGCCTATTTCTGGCTATGACGCTACAATTGCGCGTTTACGTTCCACCCCATCCCCTGATAAAACACTGGCTGGCTGTCGCCCGTGATGCAGGCACACCTTCAGTATTATTTCGCAGTGCTATGACTGAGTTGGGAAGATGGCTCACTTATGAAGCTGCGCGAGACTGGTTGCCGACTCAAGAGATAATGGTGCAAAGTCCCTTGGATTCGTGTCCAGCAACCGTGATTGATCCGCAGATACCTATGGCGGTAGTACCGATTCTGCGAGCTGGACTAGGATTACTTGAGGGAGCGCAGACTTTACTACCTTTGGCATCGATTTACCATTTTGGCTTGGCGCGAGATGAAGAGACACTGCAACCTCATTGTTATCTGAACAAGTTACCAGAAAAATTTGACCCACAAACACGAGTGTTAATTACCGATCCAATGTTGGCAACAGGAGGGTCGATTATGGCAGCTATGACAGAATTGACACAACGGGGTGCTGATCCAGCCTTGACGCGGATTGTTTGTGTGGTGGCGGCTCCGCCAGCTTTGCAAAAACTGAGTGCAGCTTATCCAGGTTTAATAATTTACACCGCTACTATTGATCAAGAAGTTAACAGCAAGGGGTATATTGTGCCGGGATTAGGAGATGCAGGCGATCGCATCTTTGGAACTTAAGCTACTATGCAGCTAGGGCATAAAAAGAGCATAACTACTGTAAGAGTTGCAAGGTTTGTTGAAGGCAGTAAAGATATGAGTCAGCGAGATGGTTTTAGCAGTGGTTTTTTAGCAGGGGCGTTTGTTGGTGGTGTATTTGGTGGTGTCATAGGCGCACTGATTGCTTCTCGACGCGATCCCCAATTGCTAGCAGAGGAGGAAACACAACTGACGGATAGTCAAGGCGAAGCTAAGAGAATAGCAGCAAAGCGGCGTCAGATGAAAGCCTCAGAAAGTGAGAGCATTGGCATAGAAACGGCCAGGCGATCGCTCGAAGACAAAATTGCTCAGTTAAATGGCACAATTGATGAAGTGCGAAAGCAACTGGGGAATGTTAACGGTGGTTCACCACAGACAGTTGGCGATCGCTCCCTCACTAAAGACTCCTGATGTTTGTTAAGTATGGTAAAAGTGTCGAGTGTAACAAGTGCGGAATCCGCAGACACTATGACAGCGACTAAATTAAAATTAATAGATAAGACCGTGTTTAACACTTAGCAGGAAACCAAACTATCCATGAATCCTTTAGAGTTACTGGTTACTACTCTGGCTACTTTTGTCCAGATTTATACTTTTCTGCTGCTGATTCGCGTACTGCTGACCTGGTTCCCGACGATTAACTGGTATAACCAACCATTTGCTGCTTTGAGCCAGATAACTGACCCCTATTTGAATCTGTTTCGCAGAATTATTCCCCCATTGGGCGGCATTGATTTTTCGCCTATGTTAGCGATTATACTGCTTCAAATAGTAGGTGGTGGTTTGCAATCTGTGTAATAACACAGAATTTGCATTTTGCTGCGTGTTCAACTAAAGAATTTTAGGTCTGGGCTAACCAGCTCAGACTTATACAGCGTCAAGTACCCAACAACGACCCGATCATTGGCTACGATGTGGGCTTTAGAGGTTGTTTGAAAAGTCTATGGTTGTATCGAGATCCCCCCTAGCCCCCCTTAAAAAGGGGGGAATAATCTTTTCAAATTCCTCCTTTTTAAGGAGGATTTAGGAGGATCTGAAATTTTTGATACATTACCGGACACTTTTCAAACAACCTCTTAGGTTTACTCCAGAATTTCCTTTGAAGTACTCAAGCTGAGTTGGGAGATTATTACCAATTTTCCCTTACGACTTTTATTAATCAGATAAATAAACATAAAAAATTAAATAGCTAAAAAGAAATAATTTAAGTTAGTAAATCTCCATTTTTACTATACATTTACCATTACCGGAATTCAAACTCATATCATAGCTCCTAAATATACCGATGTAATAGACCAATGACAACTTCTGGTATTTCCAAATGAGGTAATATTCCCGCATCTGCGATCGCATAAAAATCTTTAATTGCGCCTGTATTTAAATTTGCCAAGCGTCGTCCTAGTTTGACGCTGGTAAATTGTGCCTTCTCTCCCCAAAAGATCACCGTGGGAATTGTCAGTTGCCGAATATATAAACTCAGATCAAAGTAAAGATCGCCCCGCAAAAATGCCAAAGCGGAAAACTTGGCATTGGGCTGTTGTGCAGAGGTTAAATAAGCCTCCACCATCTCTTGGGATACTCGTTCTGACTTGGTAAACAGAAAACTTTGTAAAAAGTTTCGGACTGCAATTTCATTTTCAGCGCCAAGGATATAAATTAAATTGTCCAACAGAGGCATATTGATCACCGAAAGCGGAAGTCTGCGTCCAGCACCTTGCCCAAAATCATCAAATCCAGAGGGGGACACTAAAAACAGTGCTTTAAATAAATTGGGTTGAACAATAGATAGGCGAATCGCAAAAGCTGCCGTTAGAGACGAGGCTACCACCGTCACCGGCTGGCGACAAGTTTGGATGATAAACTCTGCGATCGTGCTGAGATAATCCCTAATTTTATAATCCCGGACTGGATGAGCCGATTCTCCCCAACCGATTAAATCGGGAGCTAAAATTTGGTAATTAGAGGCAAAAGCTGGGTAAACTTTAGACCATTCATAGGCAGATGCACCACCACCAAAGTTATGCAGAAACAGTAATGGGGGTAAATTTTCAGCATCAGCGATCGCTCCGCCAACCCCGAACGCCCAAGGTGCATTCGTTTGGGTATAGTAAATCATCGCCCCCAAGGATGTATGGATGACTTTATGCCCAAAGCCAGGAGGTTGAAACTGAATCATAAAATTAAAAAGTTTAGTTTAAGTTTAAATAAGAATCTGAAACTCTTTTGAATTTTAAATTGTTAACCTTGCTTTTGGTCACTATCTCCTGTGATTTGAACAAGTTGATGGAGGTTATCACCTTTGATATTATAAGCTGCCCCAAAACCAACTACAAAACGACCTTCACTAGGAGTTAGCTGGAAAATCCGAAAATCAGGCAAGCCGCGCAAAACCTCTATAATTTGACCAAACTGACCTTGAAATTGCTCAACAATTTGATTCCACTTGTCAGTTTCACGGTCTATCAAAGTTGCTGTACAATCAAAACTCAAACGGCGACGGGCAAAAATTAGGTTACTCTTACTCTCATCCTCGATAAACAAGACACTAACGTGAGGATTAGCATAGAGATTTTTGGTATGAGTTGAAAGGCCACTGACGTAAATATAGATATTTTTGGAATCATCCATCACAATGGGAGCATAACTAGCGTTGGGTATTGCCAGTGCGCTGACGGTGCTAATAACTACACTCTCAAATCCTTCAGGAAACTTTTCGTACTCAGCTTGAATGTTTTCAAGTTGGCTCATAAGTAAATTGCCTTTTTATTAGTAACAATTAATTCTGTATTCTAGCGTGATTGAGCGATGTCTACAACGGGCTACCTCATTGAAGGGAATAGGTAACAAGTATCTCCTTTCGCTTAATTAAAGCAACTTAGCATTATCCAAGTTATGAGTACCGGAGGATTTGCAGAAACAGACATTGGGCTAGACTTAAGAAAGTTGCGAGGACGGAAATATGACTGACAAAAATCGTTCTCAATGGGACTTAGGCAGGTTTATCGAAACCCTGACTTACTTTGAGGTAATTCCTTTCCTTAACTGGGTACAGCAGTTAATCCAAGGTCGTCCTAAGGATAATCAAAATCGACCCAATGGAGGAAGAAACGTGGGTGTAATATTAGTAGCAGGTGCAACAGGTGGTGTAGGTAAACGAGTGGTAATGCGATCGCTAAAACGGGGTTATAAAGTTCGGGCGCTAGTACGTGATATTGACAAAGCACGGTTAATTCTTGGTAATGATGTTGACTTGGTAGTTGCAGATATCACCAAACCAGAAACCTTAACTCCTTTAGTTATGGCTGATATCCAAGCTGTAATTTGTTGCACAGCAGTACGCGTGCAACCAGTGGAGGGAGACACAGAAGATAGAGCCAAATACTATCAAGGTGTTAAATTTTACCAACCAGAAATTGTTGGCGATACCCCAGAAAATGTAGAATATCAAGGTGTCAAAAACTTAGTCCAAGCGGCAGCAAAATATCTACCCCAAGCCAACGAACAATTAATATTTGATTTCACAAAGCCATCAGCAGAATTAAAGACTATCTGGGGCGCGGTGGATGATGTTGTCATGGGCGGCGTGAGTGCAAGTAATATGCAATTAGTGGAAAATACAGCTTTGTTTGGTGGTAATGTCTCCACCGCTAATTCTGGCGGATTTGCTTCCGTCAGAACTAAAAATTTTGATCCACCCTTCAACTTATCGGGTTATGAAGGTGTGAAATTGCGTATCAAAGGCGACGGTCAGCGTTATAAAATATTTCTGCGGACAGAGGATAAATGGGATGGTATTGGTTACGGTTATTCTTTCGACACAGTTGCTAACACTTGGATAGATATTTATGTACCTTTTGCAGATTTGATTCCCGTATTTCGGGCAAAAACTGTCAAAGACGCACCGCCAATTGAGCAGAGTAAAATTTGTTCATTCCAACTAATGTTGAGCAAATTTGAATATGATAACGCTTTAAATCCTAAATTTTCACCTGGTGGTTTTGCTTTACAAGTAGAATCAATTAAAGCTTATGGTGGTACACCTTTACCACAATTTATCCTCGTTAGTTCAGCAGGCGTGACTCGTCCCGGACGTGCCGGCATTAATTTAGATGAAGAACCC
Organism: Nostoc sp. WHI; assembly: GCF_015714725.1. Lineage (GTDB taxonomy): Bacteria > Cyanobacteriota > Cyanobacteriia > Cyanobacteriales > Nostocaceae > Nostoc. The sequence continues at coordinate 39,678 of NZ_WBKM01000146.1, read as the reverse complement.
CCTGCGGTAAGATTAAATGACCAATTGGGAGGAATTTTAACTTGGAAGTTGAAGGGAGAAGATAGTTTAAGAGAAAGCGGAATTCCTTATATGATTATTAGACCTTGTGCTTTAACTGAGGAACCAGGGGGTAAGGAATTAATATTTGAGCAAGGCGATAATATTAAGGGCAAAATCAGCCGTGAGGATGTAGCAGAACTTTGCGTACAAGCGTTAGAAGAACTAGGAAAAATGTGTAATATTACCTTTGAGGTTAAGCAGGGAGAAAATACTGTCAATTCTATCAATTTGCAGAAATTATTTTCTAATTTACAACCAGATAAATAAATGAAATATATACAGATTTTTAGTCTGTAATTGTACTAAAAAAGCCTACTTACATAAGCTGTTGTAAGAGTTTATCTACTGACATGAAACAAATCAAGGTGCTAGTCATCGCCGGAGTTTTAGCAACAATTATTTGGGGCAGCTTATTTTCCAAAACTGCCTCATCACAGCAAGTGGAGTCCCGCATCAACAACCTAGAGGCGGACTTTAATAGTGTTGAGTTGCGGTTAAATCAGATAGAGTCTCAACTAGGTCAAAACCTCCAGTTTCCATCGTCAAGAACAACGCTTACCCCACGACAGTCAACTAATTCTAGGCAAAAATTATCACAGCAAGATCGGATGTTTGATCGTCTTGCAACTTTAGTAGTTGAATTGAAGCAACAAATTAACAAATTAGAGGAGCGAGTTTATAAAATAGAATCACGCTGAATATTTCAATTGCGTCTATTAGAGGAGTATCCAAAATGTGTAAAAACATAATTTGTCATTGCCAACGGAACGCAGTCAAGCAAAGAAATTACACTGACAACTACGAATTATTTTAACTTTCTCCTAATGGGGAGATTTCCGTACTTGAAACTCTGCGGACTCCACAATTGGATAGGATTCTCCTACTGCTTGAACGAATTTGTCTTCAATAGCCTGCAAATCTTTTTGGGGTATGGCTTTCCACTGCTCCCGTGTTGCCCAACGAATAATGAGGATAACTTCTGTGAGATCATTGGGATTTATCCAAACCTCTTTACCGAGAAATCCAGGATACTGTGCTAGCGCTGTTGTCCAAATTTGTGCGTCCTTCTGGATATAATTTTCTCGTAAATTGGAGGCAACCTTAAATTTGAGAAGTTCAATAACCACGCCCTTTGATCCCTGTGTTTGTCAATTTGCCAAAATAGAAGTGTAGGCTAGAATAACTACGCTTTTAGCATAGCTTGATTGCGTACACTCAGGAACAAAAGTTCGCTAGTTTGAAATAAGTTAAAAGGAAGGAAATATGGACAGCAACAACTGGTTGCAACAATTAATGATGGTGGGTCTTGGCACAACGTCCTTAGTAGGAGAAAAATTGCGACAAGTCAGCGATGATTTAGTGAAAGATGGGAAACTCAATCCTGAGCAAGCCAAGGCAGTTATAGATGATATTGCCCAGCAGCTAAAGTTGGAACATGGTAACTTAGATGCCCAAATGCAACGGCAAATGCGAAATATGATGCAGGATTTGGGGGTCGCTCGCCAGTCTGAGGTGGATGAACTGCGGGGTAGAATTGACCGTTTAGAACGTCAACTGCGGGATTTGGAAAATAAACTTTGGCGTTAGGATGTCTTTTCTGATTTAATAATCCGAGCGGGAAGTCTTTACTTGAACCACTTCGTCGTAGGCATGAGATGAAAGCAAGGACAAAAGCTTGATAACAAACCCGATATCTGAAATGATCCAAATGGACAGACGACCTAACTAGGGAGAACTGATTTTGAAAGCAATTTTTCTCAGCGTGGTGTTCATGCTGGTGTGTGTTGCGTTGTTGGTTGTAGGACAAGTAGGCGGTAAACAGAATACTGCCATTGCTTCCCAGTTAACCCAAACGCCTCCAGCACCAACAACTTTAACTGAAAATAATACTCTAATTGCGAGCGATACTATGTCTGATGCTAATGTTGTAACTACCTCCTCTGGATTGAAGTACATTGAGGTAAAAGAAGGAACTGGGGCAACTCCTCAAACTGGACAAACAGTTGAGGTTCACTACACCGGCACTTTAGAAGATGGTACTAAGTTTGATAGTTCACGCGATCGCGGCCAACCCTTTGACTTTAAAATCGGACTTGGGCAAGTAATCAAAGGTTGGGACGAAGGACTTAGCACGATGAAAGTCGGCGGTCAGCGTCAGTTAATCATCCCCCCGGAGTTAGGCTATGGCGCTCGTGGTGCCGGTGGCGTGATTCCCCCCAACGCCATCCTGCATTTTGACGTGGAATTGCTAGGAGTTAAGTAAGAATTGGGATTGGGGATTGGAGATTAAATTATTCCAAATCCCCAATTCCCAATCTTTAATTTATAATCTCTAATCCTCTATCAAAAAAATTACTAATTATCTTATCTAGCTAAATTTTTAAATTTTGAAACTTTGTAAACTGTGGATTGAACAAAAGTTTCACAGTCCCTGTAGGCCCGTTACGGTGTTTAGATATAATAACTTCTGCAATCCCGCGATCGGGAGTATCTGGAGAGTAATATTCATCGCGGTACAACATGATTACTAAATCCGCGTCTTGTTCAATGGAATTGTGAACAATAATATTATTGGCAACAAAGTTATTCAAACCAGGAACCGTGAGATCAAAGACTTCTTCCTCGCCACTATATTCAATTGAAAGTATCTCATCCCAATAAACATCACTTTTGGCAAGAGTAACCAGTTTAGATGATTGAACAACGTTGCCGACTTTTAAAGCTCTTTCTCGACTCAAATTTGCTTTGTAAAGCGTAGAGCCACAATAGGAAACTCCAATTGTGGCTTGCAATATCCGTGTGGTGAAGTTAATAGATTGCATCGCAGGCACAACGTCTATTTTCCAAACATCCTTCGGAATTATATCTCTATTAGTGTTATGAATGCAGCTTTCAAGGTGTTCAGCAATTTGTTGCAATGAACCTAGCTTATATTCTCCTACTGCTCGAACGTTTTGAATAAATAACTCAAGGTCAGGCTTACCAGTGATTTTTACATGATACTGGTTTCTACCTTTGCCCAATTGAGGAACTATCTTGAGTGTTGCGTTAATACCAAGCCTTAACAAAAGCGTCTGTACATCAAAAGCTAGTCTCTCGCTACTGCTTGCATAATATGCAATAGGTCTTGGCTTTTTTCCTGCAACCAAGTTGATACAACCATCTGTACTCCAAAGGTGTCTTATAAAGCAGGCTATTAACTCTTGCGGTTGTGAGAACAATTCTTTAGGTACAAATTTTTCGTAAGACCTTAAACCAAAAACACCCAGAGAGTCTAGCCATTTGGCTATTGGATTTCTCACACGATGAGTTAGATGTTGTGTTGCGGATAAGTAAACTTGATACCACCCACGTTCAGGTGAAATTCTAGGAATAATTGAATCTCCAAAAACTTCTGTTGCCAAGAAAGCAACATTCTGAGCTAAATCTATCTCCCTGGTAGTGTACTGTATAGCATGACGTGGCAATGTACAACCGTCGCCAATTAAATGTCCTAATAATGCAACCTCGGCATAAGTCATGGTTTGTTTACCAGGGCTGGGGAGATGTCTTGGTAAACATAGATGTTGTTTAGGAGTTAATTCATCAAGTCTTTTCCAGCCATTAATTGTTAAAAATTTATGATTATCTGTGGCACGGATTTTTCGCCCCAGTCTAGTTGTTAAAGTAAACAGAGGCTTCGTACCTGTGGAAAAAGCATTGCTAACAATTGCCTTTTCTAGCTGCATTGTAGCTTCGTTCAACGCCCAAACTGCAAAACCAGATTTACCTACTAATTCCCTAATTGGTACTTGCAGTCCGGTATCTGCCAATGTCACCAGACTATCGCCTGCTAAACAACCACTTTCGCGTAAGTCTGACAACATCGGGCGTTTGTTAGTGCGTGATTCCACCCCGCGACTCAACTGAGATAGGGCAATAACTGGTACAGATAATTCACGCGCTAAACCTTTAAGTTGACGTGTAATTTTTGATAATTCTTGTACGCGATTATCGCCTGCTCCTTCCATTAATTGCAAGTAATCTATGACAATCAAACCTAATGTTCCTTGTTCTGCTTGCAGTCGCCTTGCCTGACTCCGCATTTGTGTAACTGTAATATTCGGCGTATCTTCAATATAAATTGGCATCTCAGAAAGGACACCAATAGCACGACTTAAAGGTTCCCACTGGGTTTGAATGAGGCGTCCAGTCCGCAAATAACCACTTTCAATTTGCGCCTCACTAGCTAATAATCGTTGCGTCAGCTGCTCTTTGGACATTTCCAAGCTGAAAATAGCAACTGGTAATTTATAAGAAGCGGCGATATTATGAGCTAAGTTTAAGCAAAAGGCAGTATTGTGAACACAGATATCATTAGCAACAAAATTGTGTGTTCCTGGAATTGTTAAGTCATAAACTTGCTTGCTCCCTACCGACTCAATGGCAACTATTTCATCCCAATAAATATCACTCGTCGCTAACTGTTGAAGTGGGAAATTATCTAAAGCTGTGGCTAGTATCCAAAGTCTTTCCCGCCTTAAAGCACGTTTACCAACATGCATATTTGTATAGCCTTGAATACCAGCACGTCTAGCTAAACTACTCCAAGTTTCATTACCTTTTTCTGCTGCTATTTGTTCCCAAATCTCTACAGGTATTAAGTCACGATTAGTTTGATATCGCTTTTGAGATATTACATCTGTAACTTTTACTAATGCTTCTTCTTTACCAAAGATACCTATGTCTGAGATAAAAGTTTTGATAGATAATGCATCAGTAATATCTAATTGCCACGCTGGTCTGCGAGTTTGATTATATTTTACAGAACGATTTTTAAGAGAGGCAATGATACCAAATCTTAATAAAAGATGTTGAATTTGTCTTGCAAGTTTCTCACTGACTGTTGCATAGCCTAACTGTGATTGACCGCTAGTAAGTAGCGTAGCCCATCCATCAGTAGCAAAGAGACGATTAAGGAATAAGGCTATTTGCGATCGCTTTAATTGAAATACAATTGGTGGGATAGTTTTAATATGAGCATCTTTAATTAAATAAGCTAATAACTTGACTTCACAATCACGGATGTTTTCTGTACCAAACACATCTATTTTACGAGGGACAGCAATCTTATCACCTACTTGCAGATTCTCCAATCTTTGCCAGCCTCTAATTGTTAAATAGGGATGAGTGATTGTAGTTTCAATTGCCCGACCTAAGCGCGTTGTGACACGAAAAACTGGTTTTATGCCATCATCCACAAAAGCAGATGGTTGAGTAAAGCTAAATTTCCAGTTGTTATTTAACGTTAATAGTGAGGCTTGACGTTGCTGATATAGTTCTGCAATTGTGGCAATTCGACCATCTTCTAGGATAATTTCTGAATCATAACTAAGGCATTTCCCCATTGATGGCCGACCAGCGACAATAATTAAATCAGAACGCTGAAAGCCACTGGTCATAGCATCTAAATCGTAAAATCCGCAAGGAATACCAGGTAAGGCAATGCCTTGATTTCTATCCTCAATATCCTGGAAATTATTAATTAGAGTATCAGAAATGTGAACTAGACCTGATTGGGGACGCTCTTGAGTAACGCCGAATACTTTCTGTTCTGCCTGATCTAAAACAATTGGTAATTCGGTTTCTGTCTCGTAACCAAGATGTACAATTTCATTGCCGGCTTTAATTAACTGTCGCCGCAGGTATTTTTCCGTCACTAAAGAGGCTAAGGCATCGATGTTCACAGCCGACACTGTGCGGTCTACTAAAGTTGCTAATTTATTTCTCCCACCAATGCGGGCAAGCATGTCATTGTCAGTCAGCCAACTTGTAACTGAGAGTAAGTCTGTGGGTTTACCTACTGCATGAAGGCGCAGGGCTGCTTGATAAATATCTTTGTGAGCGCTAATGTAAAAAGCTTCAGGGAGTAGGCGATCGCTAACTCGACTGATCGCTTCTGGATCTAGTAAAATACCCCCCAAAATCGCTTCTTCCGCCTCAATGTTTTGGGGTGGGAGGCGACCACTACCATCGCCTTGAAAACTTAATTCTTCAGCCATAAACGTAGTTTTGAGATTTTGCTAGTCGGGAGTTAGGAGTTAGGAGTTAGGAGTTAAGAGTTGTTATTTACCCCTGCTTCTCCTGCTAGCTCATCCCCCTCTTCCCCCTCCTGACTCCTTCTTTGCAGTTAGCTAGCGACGACTTGAATATTAATTTGCGCTGCTACTTCCAAATACAGCTTGATTTCGGCTTGATAAGTACCAAGGTGGTTAATATCAGGGATGGTAATGCCACGCCGATCAACTTCTTGACCGGTTGCAGCTTTAATTGCATCTACAACATCTTGGGTAGTGATGGTACCGAAAATTGCTTCGTTTTCACCAAGTTGCTTGGCAATTATCAAACTGCCAACTTTTTCTAGAGATTCTTTTTGCTCAATAGCTTGTTGTCTGAGTTCTAATTGCCGTTGACGCTCTTGCTCACGACGGCGTTCTACTTGCTTGAGAATGCCAGCAGTGGCATGGGTTGCCAATTTCTGGGGAATTAGATAATTACGAGCGTAGCCAGGAGCTACTTCCACTAAGTCGCCAGATTTTCCCAGCTTGCTGATATCCTGATTTAAAACTAACTGCACGCGTTTCGCCATCGTTTTTCCTGTAAAATCTGATTAATTTGGGTTTGGGTAAAATAGCTCACAATGTCAATGCTGTATTCCAAGCTTTTTTGTCTATAACCCTAAAGCTTATAGATCCTAGCGAAAGGCAGGGGGCGATCGCAACTATTAGCGCTAAAAATTGATGAGGATTGGGTATTCTCCAATTCCAATGCCTAAAAGTTATTTCTCATTTCCCGGATGCGCGCAAAGGTTTGCACTGCATCGCTACTCTTGACAGCTGATTGTAATGTTCGCTGATCCCAACGTAAAAAGGGATTGGTGCGCTTTTCCACTCCCAGTAGTGAGGGGATAGTAGCTTCTCCTCGACTCCGGTAAGCTTTCACTTCATCGAAGCGCTTTTGTAAGTTGGGGTTGTCGCCATCCACAGTTAGGGCAAATTGCAGATTTTTTAAGGTGTATTCGTGGGCACACCAAACGCGTGTATCATCGGGTAAAGAGCGCAGTTTGCTTAAAGAGTCCACCATTTGGGTCGGTGTTCCTTCAAATAAGCGACCGCAACCGCCAGAAAATAGGGTATCGCCGCAAAATAAATCGCCTGTCTCTCCAGCTTTTTCAGGGGGAAAGTAATAAGCGATGTGAGCGCGGGTATGTCCAGGAATGAAGATAACTTCAGCTATGCGATCTGCAAACTCGACGCGATCGCTTTGTTGCAAAAATACCTGCTGTCCAGGAATTCTACCACGATCTTCGGCTCCTCCATAAACTATCACTTGGGGAAATTGTTCCATTAACTCTTTATTACCACCCACATGATCGTTATGGTGGTGCGTGTTCAAAATAGCTACCAACTCAGCTTTTAGCTCTGCCAGTTTCTTCAATACTGGGTGAGCCTCTGCGGGATCGACAACAGCAGCGATATTTTGTTTGTAGTCGTGTAACAAAAATATGTAGTTGTCTGAGAGTGCTTCTAAACGGATTACCTGCATTACCTCTGCCTCCCTTACAACATAGATGTTTGGTATTGAATAGCAATCTTCAGCTTCAGTAAGTAACTAGGCTACCTGCATCAACTATATCAAGTATTTATACTTTGTTCAGTACAAATGTAATGCGTTATTAGCATTATGATAATATACAACCGTAGTTATACGGTAACTATACAGAAAAACAGCAAAATGTATCTGGATTTATCAGTGAATTCTCTCTGGAAATAACCGTAAATACAAAGTTAGATTTATTTTGTTATTTCCTGTTATGCGGATACCCAAAAATCTCTTTAATTATAGTGGATATTTCCTTTCATCTTCTAGGTTTAATATCATTTAAATTCTATGTAGATTCCTTTATACATGTATGAAAGGTTGAGCAAATATTATCACTGTTCATTTTTATAGGTTTTATACATGTTAGTAATATCTGCAAAATCTGGACAACTAGGCAACAGGTTATTCTTATCTGCTAATTTTATAGCATTTGCCAGTGAAAATAATTTCACAGTTATAAACCCAGCATTTGAAGAGTATGCTGATTTTTTTAGCTCAACAGCTAAAGACTTTTTATGTTGCTACCCTTCTACACCATTTTCAATTGCCGGAAACCAATTGATACGTAAATACTATTATAATATCAATCGTTATTTAGCTGAAAGCGGACGTTTTAACACAATTAATATTAAGCGTGATCAACCCTTTAGCTGGAGTAATTCAAGCATCACAAAAGAGTTGAAAACAGGGTCAATTAACTTTTTTCAAGGATGGTTGTTTCGGGATGGATGGTTTGTAGATGATATATCAAATCTAAAAAAACATGGGGAAAAAATTCGTGCTTATTTTCAACCTTTAAAGAAGTATCAGTTAAATGTCGCAAAACTCATATCCAATATTCGTAGCCAGACGGATGTGATCATTGGAGTCCACATCCGTCATGGAGATTATCAGCAACATCAAGATGGCAGATTTTTTTATTTAGTTGAAGACTATTTAAAAGTTATGGAATCAGCACAAGCGCTATTTCCTAACAAAAAAGTGACATTTTTGATTTGCTCAAATCAAAAGCACAATGATGATTCTTTCAAAGATTTTTCTTATGTTTATGGCAATAATCATATAATTGAGGACATGTATTCTTTAGCTGAATGTGATTATATTATTGGCCCTCCTAGTAGTTATAGTATGTGGGCATCATTTTACGGTGAGCGACCCCTCTATATGATTAGGGATGTGAATAAAACGTTAGAAATCGGAGATTTTGTTCACTTTTACCAATGGCAAGGAGTTTTTTACCCTAACGAAGACTGGAGTAAAGGTGTCTGGGAATGGACACATTAAATTAGATTTACGGACTAGGATTAAAAGGAATAATTATTTAACTTATTTATGAAAACAGAAACTAGAGGATTTATTACAATTTTAACTGGACTTTACCCTTTTCAAGATTGTATTCATTTCTTAGCAGCGATTAGAAAGTTTCATCAGGAGCCAATCATTATTTTAATTGACCAGGTTCCAACAGTTCTTTATCCTTTACTAAAGGCTTTCAAAAATGTAATTTTAAAGCCAGCCCCGGCAAATGAAAATACTGTTTTAGCATCAAGGCAAGCAAAACTGGCTTTATATGCGGCCTCTGAGTTTGATAAAACAATTTACCTAGACTCAGATATTTGCTTACTTTCCGATATTAACGACGTATTTGAGTATTTAGATGAATATGATTTGCTATTAACTGAAGATGTGCAACCTTCTATTCTTAAAGCCACAAATTTGTTGCGTGGTAAGCAAGAAGACCTTTTGGCAAATGTTTTGCCAATTCTGCAATCTATAGGTTTACCATTGCAAGCAGATAGTGTGCAATATAATAGCGGTTTGATAGCTTTTCGGAAAACAGAAATTAACAAGGTGTTTTTTGACGAATTTCAACGTTATTTTGAGATTGTCAAAAACAACCAAGATAAATTACTTTTAAAAGACCAAGGAGCTTTTGCTTCTGCGATCGCATCTGTACGTCCTCATCTAAAAATCCTACCACCTACCTATAATTATCTCAGTAAATGGCAGGATGCTTATAATATTCAGGATCAAATTAAAGTTCTTCACTGTACCTATCCTTATCGCCCTCAATATGCAAAAAATATTACGCGTTCATTATACACAAGGATTTTTGACAGATTCGCTAAAGTATTGTTACCGAATCAAGTTACAAATCCTTGGCGCACTAAATAAAAATCAGTATAAAAATAGTGAAAAACTTTTCCAAGATATCGCTGTTAGTTTCCGATTTATCAAGTGCAGCTATTTTGCGTGCATACTTAATAGCAACAGCCCTAAAGAGTTTAGAATATGAAGTCGAAATTATGGGGTTTTTATTTGGAAATAACTTATATCGAAACCTACCATCCGAATTAAACGTTTATGATTTACCAGGCAAAGACTTCCCAGAGTTTTTTGGAGAAATTCGCAAATTTTTACCAAAAATAAATGGAGATATAATTTATGCTATCAAACCCCAACTAGCAAGTTTTGGAGTTGCCCTATTAAAGAAAATATTCACTAGAAAACCGTTAATTTTAGACATAGATGATTGGGAACTCAGTTGGCATGGTGGTGATAACTGGCATTATCGTCCTACACCCAAACAATTAGCTAGGGATTTGTTGAAACCAGACGGTGCACTCAAAAATCCTCATCATCCTTTATATGTGAAATGGATGGAAGGTTTGGTAAGTCGCGCTGATGCTGTGACGGTGCATACTAACTTTTTGCAACAGCGTTTTGGCGGTATATTTGTTCCTAATGGCAAAGATACGTCCTTATTTGATCCTGCTCAATATGATGCTGAGTCTAGCAGAAACCGTTATGGTTTATCTGAATATCGGATTTTAATGTTTCCTGGCGCACCAAGACCTTATAAAGGTTTAGAAGATGTTCTCATAGCGCTTGATAAAATTAATCAGCCAGACTTGAGACTAGTAATTGTAGGTGGTAGTCCTTATGATGATTATGATCAGCAACTTCAACAACAATGGGGGCGTTGGATTATCAAATTACCAAAATATCCAGCCGATGTTATGCCTGATTTGGTAGCAGCTGCTCACATTGTTGTTGTTCCCCAACGAGATACTCCAGAAACTCGTGCTCAATTTCCCCTGAAGTTGACAGATGGTATGGCAATGGCTAAACCTGTATTATCAACTCGTGTCGGAGATATTCCCCAAATTTTAGGTGATACTGGTTATTTAGTCGAGCCTGCTTGTCCTGAACAAATTGCTGAACAAATTCAATTCATATTTCAGAATTTAGAGTCAGCAAACCAGCAAGGCCTTAAGGCAAGAGAAAGATGTGTAGAACACTATAGTATAGAGGCTATGGCTTCTACACTCAAGTCAGTAATTGCTCAGTTGTGAATAATCTTAATAATTAAGTGAAATTGGCATAAAAATACCCAATGTCTACCAGAAAGCTACTACTAAGATTCGCGAAACCCTATCCAGGTTTAATTCTGCTGACAATATTGTTAGGATTTTCTGGAGCTTTATTTAATGGGATCAGCACAGCTTTAATTGTGCCAGTAGTTTTAAAAATTGTGGGGCAAGAAGTAGATTTAAGTACCGCCCCACCCATCCTTAAAACGATGCTTTCTCCCTTTGATAATACTCCAGAGACTTACCGGATAGGAGTAATGGCTGGGGCAATTATATTCACGATTATTTTAAAAAATTTAGCTACTTATGCCAGCGCCTTAGCATCCAGTTCTTTAACCAGAAAGCTGACTGCGGACATGCGAGAAACCGGATTAAGGCTATTACTAGAAATTGATATAGATTATTATGCCAAGACAAAGGTTGGTGATTTAATCAACCGGCTTGGTGGAGAAATTGGCAGGGCTGCAAGTTCTATAGGTAGTACAGTAAAGATAGTTATCCTGATAATCACAATTTTAGTTTTTGTCGGTTTATTGCTGTCAATTTCTTGGCAGTTAACAATTGCCGCTACATTTTTGTTGTTTTTGGTGACCTTAGTAAATCAGTATGCTATTTCTCGGTCTAAAAGTTTTGGGAAGCAGCTTAGTGAGATGTCTAAAGCATACTCAATCTCTGTACTAGAAACCCTGAACGGAATTAGGCTGGTAAAGGCGACGGGAAATCAAGAAAGAGAATATCAACGGATTAAAAAATTGATTCGCGATCGCGAATTAGCAGATTTCCGATCTCAAGTTAATTCCGAAGCGATCGCACCTGTGAGTGAGGTGATGGGTATTACAGCTTTGCTGCTAATTGTACTTTTGAGTAAAACCTTCTTTAATGAACAGGTTTCTTCTCTTTCCACTGTACTCCTGACATATTTATTAGTGCTGCTGCGAGTGCTGCCGTTGATTTCTCAGCTAAATACTATTCGTAGCAACTTTGCCAGTACCGCCGCCAGTGTGGATGTGACAAATGAGTTTTTAAGCTTGCACGATAAGCCATTCATGGACAAAGGTAAGCTTCCCTACACAAAATTACAAAAGGGAGTATCTTTTAATTCTCTTTGCTTTGCCTACCCTGGTCATGAGAAATTAGTACTCAAAGATGTAAATTTATATTTACCGCGTGGCACGACCTTAGCATTAGTAGGTGGTTCTGGGGCTGGTAAATCTACTTTGGCAGACCTTTTACCCAGATTCTACGACCCCATAGCTGGCAGTATTACCATTGACAGTACTGATTTACGGGAGTTCGATGTTATATCCCTGCGAAAGCGGATGGGAATTGTCAGTCAAGACACCTTTCTTTTCAATGACTCGGTGCAGAATAACATCGCCTATGGACGACCAGAGGCTACTGAGAATGAAATTCTGACAGCAGCCAAGCGGGCTAATGCATACGAGTTTATTAGCAAATTACCTCAGGGATTTGACACCTTTATTGGCGATCGCGGTGTGATGTTGTCTGGTGGACAAAGACAAAGATTAGCGATCGCCCGCGCCCTCCTCCAAAATCCCGAAATTCTGATTTTAGATGAAGCCACCAGCGCTTTAGATACCGTTTCTGAACGCTTAGTACAAGCTGCACTCGATGATTTGAGTCGCGATCGTACCACCCTAGTAATTGCTCACCGCCTTTCCACAGTCCAAAAAGCCAATCAAATTGCTGTATTAGAGCAAGGACAGGTAGTAGAGGTGGGAACCCATGAAGAACTTTTACAAAAGGGGGGTTACTACTCACGTTTGTACTCAATGCAATTTACTGAACGTCCTGAAACTGATACCAAATCCAATCAAAGCTTGCTCCGCATCTCTCACGAAATTCGTACTCAATTAAACTCAATGATTGGATTCATCCGCTTATTGCTTGATGATCTGGTAGATGATTCCCAAGAACGGCACGAATTAATTGAAGACTCTTACAAATCAGCTTGGAGAATTCTCAACATCATTGATGTTTTTGAGGATGTTATTAACTTACAAATTAAGGGGCAAACTCTCTCAATTTCTGACCAAAATCAGAATGTTATCAGTAACCATTATCAAACATTTAATCATATCTCCGTTGAGTTTCGGACTTCTCTTAACCTCATACTTAGCTCTCTCCGCTCTTTAGCTGATAATTTGGTATACACCACAGAAGAACAAAATGGATTAATTACTGAAAGTTATGAATCTGCTATGTATCTGCTCGATAATTTAGAAAAATTTGAAAATAGTATTAATGTCTAAAATTATGAAAAATCCGAATTTAAAAAAACACTATATTTTCTTTATTGGTGAAGAGCTACCGCAGCCAGAGGCTCACCTAGTGCAGTCTACAAATGCAGCTAACGCCGCCGCCAACTTGGGATATTCAACAGTTTTGGTATACCCGGAAAAAGGAGCAAAAGCTATGAATATAGCTAATCTAGCTCGTCCTTTTCAACCGAGAAAAACACCAATAGAACTTATTGAATATTACAACCTTCATGACAAGTTAAAAGTTGCTCCTTTACCGATGCCTTGGCCGATTGATCATTTTCCGAGCAAATTTACCAACTCTAACACCATTGCCAGCAAGTATTATTTACCATTTCATATAGTTCCAACTACTAAACTTGTCCACAGTCGCAACTGGAATTTTGTAAAAGCTGCGATTAAAAATGGCGTTCCCGCAATTTACGAACACCACCACCACGAAGACAAGGCATTTGAGCCAGAAATTGTTACAAATCCGTTGTTGCAAATTGTTGTCACAGTTGTAGACACAATCCGCGAAAGCATGATTAAAAATGGGATGCCACCAGAAAAATTAATTAAGCTGCATAATGGTTTTAATCAGTTGTTTATGCAGAGACAACCAGAAAAAGCGGCAAAATGGCGTCAAAAACTATTGCAAGACGAAAGCCAAAAATTGGTAGTTTATGCAGGAGCGCTACAGCAATTTAAAGGTATTGATGTCCTAATTGATGTAGCTAAAGAAATGCCCAATGTGCAATTTGCCTGTGCAGGGGGTAAGCCAACAGAAGTTGAATATTATCAGCAATTGGTAAAAGAAAAACAGGTTCATAATATTAAATTTTTGGGCTATATTTTGCATAATGAGTTAGCATCTTTGCTACAAGCAGCCGATGTTTTAGCTCACCCTCATTGTTCGGGAAAAGCGGCAACTTTCACATCTCCCTTAAAGCTGTTTGACTACTTCGCCTCTGGAACTCCTATTGTTTCCACGGAAATTCAATCATTAATTGAGTTTCAAGATACTCAAGCGATCGCAGCTTGGTGTGAGCCAGATAACCCCAGCAAATTTGCCGAATGTCTAAAGCGGGTTTTAGAAACTTATCCTAGAAAGATAGAAGGTTATCCAGATAGTATCGAATTTGTCAAGCAATTTTCCTGGGAAAATCGAGCGGCAAAAATCCTTAGTTATGTTGATAAATCTTTGTTGCCCCAACTGATTGCGTAAGGAAAATAGGAATAATTCATGATAAATAATAACTAAAATGACTATTACAACAGTAGGTATGATTAGCAGCTATCAAGGTTTAGAAACCAGAGCCGATTGGCTGTGGCAACAAACCCCAAATCAATTTGGAGTTTGGGGCAATATGCAAATGCAAGCACTAGCAGACAAACCAGATTTTCTGCTGATGTATCAATTTGATTTTCCCCAAGCATCACCACAAAAATCTTGGTTAGCTAGCTTACGCAAACGGCCGCAAAAAAAAGTAGTCAATGTTGATTCTCTACTGCGTGGTGTCAATAAAGAGCGGATTATTTATTTACTAAGAGAACCACCTTTAGATGAAGTTGTAAAAAAAGCTAATTATAATTACCAACAAGCCCAAAAGTATTGCGGCTACGTTTCTGGCCCAGATGATTTTGCTCCCACTCCTGACTATATGCCTGCGATTTGGTATCATTCAAATTCATTTCAAGATTTAAATGAAATGCCACCGCCCGAAAAAGTTGCCCCATGTAGTTGGATTACTTCTGGAATTAGCCGTACAGTCAACCATCGCCAGCGTTTAGACTTTTTGCAGTCCCTACAATCTAGTGGCATTAAGTTTGATTTATATGGGCGTAACTTACCAGAATGGGCTAAAAAGTCGGGAGAACTGGGTAACAAATGGTATGGCATGGCACCATACTATTACAATCTGGCGATTGAAAATTATGCTGATAATAATTTGTATGTGAGCGAGAAACTTTGGGATAGTTTGCTTGCTTGGTGTCTACCAATTTACTATGGTGGCCCGGCTGCTGATAAATTATTGCCACCGGGTAGTTTTTTAAGATTGCCGAGTTTAGATGAAAAAGGCATTGCCTACATCAAAGAAGTGACAGCTACACCTGATGCTTGGTATGCTGCTAAAGATGCGATCGCAGAAGCGCGTCAAATCATTTTACACAAATTAAACCTACTTAACTGGTTGTCAAACTTTGTTGATCAACACTTATAAATTATGAATGGTATTTGTACCCTTGGCAATGATTATGTTTTCGATCAACTGGTGGCTTTGCTCAACAGTATTGATGTTATCTTGGGTCCAGAAACTCCTGTTTGTATCTATCCGTTCGATGATCAGACACAGCGAATTGCTGACGAAATAGCTAACCGCCCTAATGTATTTCTTTACGATAATCAGGAATCAATCAATCGCTGGGATCAATTTATGCTAGAGGCCAGTCCTGCTAGTATGAACAAAAATAAATACAGAATTTATGGTGGTCATCGGCGATTTTGTGCGTTTGATGGACCCTTTGATCGGTTTGTTTATTTGGATGCTGATACTCTAGTAATGAATTCACTAGATTTGATTTTTCAGAAATTAGATGAATATAACTGTGTTGTCTACGATTTCCAGTTTAAACATCCAGATAAAGTTTATAACATTAGTTCGGTTAAACTACTACAAGTTTTTGATGAAAATCGAATCAGAACAGAAATATTTTGTTCAGGATTTTACGCTTCTAAAAAAGGCTTGTTTGAACCAGACAAATTAAATCAGCTATTAGCTAATTTGAGAGCAGGGGAGAGGGAAATACTCTATCCAACAGGAGACCAACCAGTTCTAAACTATATGTTTATGAGGTCTGGCATACCAGTTTATAACTTTGCCCATAACTTACCAAATCATCAAACTACAGGTAATTCTGTTACTTCTGATCATTTTGAAGAAAAAGATAAAATTCTTTATGACAAAGGGAATAGACTAACTTACCTTCATTACATTGGGATTCCTCCGAATATCAATCAAGCAGTCTGTGCTGGAGAAAATATTGAGTTTCCCTATCGAGATTTATTTCTCTATTATCGTTACCTAAAAGAACCAGAGAAGCGTCCAGTCTTTAAAAATCCTCCTAAGAGTTATAATGACGCTCTAACACCAAACTTACTTACGAGAGCTTTGCGAAAACTTAAGTTAATTAACCAAGGATAATGTATGAGTAGGGGAATTTATATTGTTGCCAATGACCGTGTTATTGATAATGCTATTGCCTTACTCAATAGCATTCGTTTCCATGACCGAGAAGTTACTATTTATCTCATACCTTTTAATGAGAATTATCACAAGGTGGCAGAGCAGCTCGCTACTTTACACAACGTCCAAATTTTCCCAGATTTAGAACTTATTGATAAATTTACCAAACGGATAGGAGAAATTTTTGATAAAGATTTCCTTGCCTTACCCAACAAAATGCGTAAATTGGTGGCGTGGTTTGGCCCTTTAGATGAGTTTATTTATATTGATACTGATATTGTCGTTTTTGAAAAAATCGCCGACAATTTAGACAAACTTTCAGAAGTCGATTTCTTCTGTTGTGATTACCATCATGCCAATGACAAACTGCGAAATATCTTTTCCCCATTTGTGAAAGAGCAGCAAATTTTTTCCGATGCTCAACTTCAAGACGTTTTCAACAGTGGCTTTTGGGCTTCGAGAAAAGGAATTATTACCGAAGAACAGATGGATGAAGCTTTGCGCGAGTGTGCAGCCCATCGAGAATATTTCGATTTTTCGGAAGGAGTTACAGACCAACCAATTTTAAATTATCTTGTTCTCAAACTAATTTCTAAACGTGGTAATCTCGTCAAAATTCCTGGGGGAGGGCCTGGTAGTTGGGCAGGTTCACAAAATTTTCAACAGCAAGAATACGCTTTATATGACCGAGGACAACGACTAAAATATCTCCACTGGGCTGGTACGCGGATGAAAACTGGTAGTCCCTATTGGCAATTATGGGAACACTATCGCTATCTCCATGAAGGAAAATTTGCTTTCATCTCCAAACTAACTCGCCGTTTCTTTCCTTTTGTTGTTGCCCGCACTTAATATTAGGAGTATCCCAATGATTGATGGCATTTACATCCTAGCAAATGATGTTGTCTATGACCAACTAGTTGCGTTGCTTAATAGTATAGAAGCTAATGCTGGTAGGAAAATTCCTATTTGTATACTTCCATATAATGAACGGCTAGACAAAGTAAAGGTAGAGATTGCATCTAGAGATAATGTTACCTTATTTGAAGATTCTGATGTCATAGCTTACTGGGATAACTTTGCCATCCAGATATGGAAAAATTATCCCAGAGCACAAAAAACTTGGCGAGAGTGGGGCTTTCCAGAACTCTATGAATTACCTATGCACCGCAAATTTTGTGCTGTGGATGGCCCTTTTGATAGATTTATTTATTTTGATGCAGATACGTTGTTAATGGGGCCCATAGATTATGTATTTGATAAATTAGACACCTATGATTGGGTAGTTAATGATTTTCAGTATAAGTCGGAATTAAAATTTATTTTCGATGGCTCTCCAGAGCAGATACAGCAAATTTTTAACTCAGAAAAATTGCAGGCTCAAGTATTTTGTGCTGGTTGGTTTGCCACGAAGAAAAATATTTTTTCTCCAGCGATAAGAGCGGACTTACTCGAAAAATTAATCTCAGGTGAAGCTGATGTCATGGCTTTTTTAGCACCTGACCAATCTTTATTTAACTACATGGTATTGAGAAGTGGTATCTCATATTATAACTTTGCTTACCATGACTCGGAACAAGCAACTGGTAACCACTGGAGTTCTCAATTTGATGTAGTAGATAATATCTTATACGACCAAGGGCGGCGGTTAACATACTTACACTACATGAGCATAAGTTCATCAAGTTTTACTAAACTTTGTACTGGTGAAGATGTTAGTTTTCCTTACCGAGACTTGTTTTTGTATTATCGGTATTTAAAATCTCCAGTAGACAGACCTCAAAGCTTTAAGCGTCCCACTCTGCTCACACGGTTACAAAATACTACTAAAAGTTTTCTGAACCAAAGAGCTAATAATATTAAGCTGAAGTATCGCAATTTTAAGGATAAAATTACTCAATAATTGAGCAAAAATTAACTTAAAAGTTTTTTTTGTTCAATTAGTTAACATGCGAATCATCTTAACATAGCTTGGCAGCAATTTATCCCAGCTAAAACGCTCATAAATGAAGTGATGACGCTGATAAAATTTAGATTTATCTTCATTTTCAGATAGTATTTGACTAATTAAATCTGCCAAACTTCCTTTGTGTGTAAAATCGCCAAAATACCCTTTATTTTCAAAGATGTAACGGGTAACGCCATAATCATGAACCATACAGGGTAAGCCGTATGACATTGCCTCTAAAAACACCCTTCCTAATCCTTCACTGACGGAAGCTAACACGAAAGCATCTGCAATTTTGTAGTAATTTGCAACTTCATGAGAGGCTACAGTTCTGACTTGAAAATTTTCAGCACCTAATAAGCTGTTACCCAGTTCAATAATTTCGGGTGAATTTCCATCCTGGTGGCCTAGCAGCAAAAGGTAAGGACGTGGTTCAGGTAAACTAGCAACTTCACGAATTAAATAATCCATGCGCTTATGGCTTTTACTGATATAACCTACTGAAAGAATTAAAGGTGTTTTCTCTGGTAGTCCTAGTTTATTTCTTAAAGCCTCTTTTTCAGAAGGCAAAAGTATTTGTAATTCAGCAGCTATTTCCGCCCCAGAAGTAACTAAAGTCTGTTTTTGAGCAGATATCCCTGCTTTTAAACAATTCTGAAGATGTTGAGGTGCAATTTGTTGTATGAGGTCACAGTTATTAAAAATGTGAGCCTTTGGTCGGACTGGGCCACCATTACGAAAGAGTAATTTATAGCTTTGTTTGGTTAAACGCCGCCAATGTGCGAGGAGATTACCAATATCATTATCACTAAAGTAAATTACATCTGGTTTATCGGTTTGGATGTGTGGTATGAGGCTGAAAAAAAAGGATATTTGTTCTATTAAATAGGCACTAGTTTTAGTGTACTTAGCTATCCTACAGGCTGTTCTGGTATGACGGGGCAAATTCCACAAAGGAATTTCTTTTGCTTTTGCTTTTCCACCACCTTTAAAAAGGATTATATCTAGAGAAGGTTCTTTTGATAGTGCCTGAAATGCTTGTTCAGCAAAAGACTCATATCCCCGCATAACGCGACCCATACCTGTACATATCAAAAAGACTTTAAGTTTCATTATTTTAATCTTTAGTTAAAATAATAGGTTTCAAAAAACAGATGTACAACTTATACCACTTTTTGGTTGTGGTGCGATACACCATAAGTAATAGAACCAAAATGTTTACAGTTATTGCAAGCGAATCGAAGCAATCCCAACCCTTGCGATTGCTTCTCTACGAGACGCTCCGCTAACGCTCGCAATGACATTGTGTAATTAATTCTGTCTGACTACTTAATAAGGGAAAGGGGCAAGATTAATGTATTCCATCCACATGAAAAATGCTGTAATTATTTTACAGCATAAATACCTTGCATTTGTTGATTAGCGGTAATAAAAATTAAAGTTACTCAATGTCGCAAGTCTTAAACATAAAGAACGATAGTAATAACCAGTAAATTTATTCAGTTTACGCACGAGCTTTTGGAAAATTGAATTTTGGCGGTACTCAATCGCTTCGTGCTGCTGAAAATATATCAGCGTTTCATCTGGATTTGCTTGTCCCTTTTTGATTTTCTGGTATTCTACCCAATCCTTGAAATAAACAATACCCTCCATAGCATCCCATCGAACTGGTAATCCAGCTTTAGCAGCAGCTAATCCGATTGCATAACCCTCAGCACCATAAAAACCATTTAACTCACAGTAAAGTGCAATGGTTTCCCAGTGCTTGAGAAATTCGATTTCATCCCCATTTTGCCTTGTAACTACAAATAACATTTCCATCACAAACTGGATATTAGTATCTTCTAAATCCAGTTCCAGCTTTTGTGCTAGCTTGCTTAGAATGTCCAAATCTCTAATTCTATTTGCTTTATGAGCATCATTTACGGAATTAATATATTCTTGATTGTGTTTAACAATACTGGTACAACTTCTTGCTGTTATGCCAGGAAGCCATTTTATATCTGGTTGTAACTTATCTAATATTCTGATATCTGCATCGACAAATATACAAGTATTAAACAGTGATATTGCTTTGGCAATTACAAACCTTTTATCGTGGTAACAACCAATGCTCTGTTGTTCATGTTTAAATGCTAAAACATTAGGATGTTTTTTAAATTCTTGTGGTTTATCTGTTAAGACAATTAAGTACATTCCTGGAGAATGTTTTTCAATATCTTGAGCTAAGAGGAAAGCATGAGAGCGATATCTTTTACCCAAAGCTAAAGTACAAAAACAAACTTCTGATTTTTCTTGGTTCATAAGGGTCTATTTTTTAAATAGAATTTAACTTAAACTAACATCAAAAATACGTTTAGAGGTTGTTTGAAAAGTGTTTTGCTGTGACTTTAAGCACTTTATAGATCCCCCCTAACCCCCCTTAAAAAGGGGGGAACCGGAATCAAAGTCTCCCAATTTATCGGGAGATTTAGAGGGAGCTAAAACTTTTGATACCGACAAGAGGACTTTTCAAACATCCTCTTATATACAGCAGAATTATACAGCTTCTTCCGATTTCAATCAAACACTATATTCACATATATAATGCGGGTACTGACTACTGTAATAGTACTTATTTTTATTAGATTGCTAAATTCCATATAAGTTTTAAGATGTCTGAAGACATGATTAATTGTATATAAATACTCACCATTGTTGGTGAATATTTAGGTTGATTTGTATATTAGTGAAGTGTCTTAGATTTGAATACAGTCTAGTTAATAAAAACTAAACCATATTGTTTTAAATCTATGCCATAGGATCAGAATCTAAATCTAGAGATTGCATCCCTTCGCGTTCTATAAATATCATCATACTTCCCAACTGCAACCACACTAATAAACAAGTAAACAGACTAATTGGTAGACCAACTGCTAAAGCGAGGAAGGAAGGAAAGCCAAATATCTCTAAACCTGAAGAGAGAAATAGACAAGTACCGCCAGTTATACCGATAAATGGCACTAACAATTGTTTCAGTGAAGAACGCGGTTTAATATTTTCTGCGCGATCGCTTGGCCATTTCTGCATAATTACTTTTAAAGTACCAGATAATGCTAAACCAGATGTTAATGCTATTAGAAAACCAACAAGTAATAGAAAATAAGGCGGTTGCAGAGGAAAATAGTACATTAAAACTCCTGATTTATATTAAAGATTTTTTAGTTTTTGTTTGCTAAGTAGTTTTCAGCAAAAGGCGTAAGGGATGTAGCTCTTGGGAGGATAGCAGCTGCGCCTTCTCTGGATAACTCTGTCAAAATACCGATCGCTATATTTAATAAACGATCCGGTTTTAAGTCATCTTTAACCAGGTTCCACAGACGTTGGATATCTTCGGTGTGGAGGCGGTCATCCTCGGTGATAGCAAGCACTAGTTGTCGCCGGAGAAACTTGCCTTCTTCCGAAATTAAATATTGGAACCCCATCTGCGCTGTGGGCAATACATCAAAGTTGCTATCAGTACGAGCGATCGCAATCAAATTTTCTAATCGCTGCCACTGAAATTTACCATCTTTGAATAACACATTCAATAATCGTCGCCGTAATTGGGGCGATTCTCCTGTCAGCAACTGCCGTGCTATGTAGGGATAACCCACTTCAACAATTTTGAAATCTGGGTTGAGGCTAAGGGCAATACCTTCTTGAGTCACCAAGGAACGAATAATCAAGGCAAACTTTGCCGGCACTCGAAAAGGATATTCATACATCAGTTCCGAGAACTCATCGGTAATAGTTTTGAAGTTAAAATTCTTGACGTTTTTACCAATGGCGTTTCCTAGCACCGCTTCTAATGCTGGCACAATCGGGCAAATATCGGTGTCTGGAGTCAAAAACCCTAATTTTACAAAATCTTCGGCTAAGTCGGTGAAGTCTTTATTCACCAAATGTACTAGGGCATCTACCAGTGTTTCTTTGGTGGTTTCCTCCAACTGATCCATCATGCCGAAGTCAATATAAGCCATACGACCATCAGGTACAGCAAACAAATTGCCGGGATGGGGATCAGCATGAAAGAAGCCGTGTTCTAAAAGCTGTTGCAATCCTGAGGTAACGCCAATTTGAATGATCGTCTCTGGGTCTAAACCTGCTTCACGGATGCGTTTGGTGTCTGTCAGCTTGAAGCCGTCAATCCATTCTAGGGTTAAAACGTGGGTATTGGTATAACGCCAGTAAATGCCTGGAACTTTAACTTGCGGGTCGTTGCGAAAGTTGCTAGCAAATTTTTCGGCGTTGCGGCCTTCATTAATATAGTCGATTTCCTCAAATAATTTCGTGCCAAACTCGTCCACGATTAAAGTTAGGTCGTGGCCGAGATTCAGGGGTAACCAAGGAGCTACCCAACTCGCCGCCCACCGCAATAGGTAGAGGTCGCGTGTGAGAATCGGGCGTAAGTTGGGGCGTTGAACTTTTACTGCTACTTCTTCGCCACTAATCAGACGACCACGATATACTTGACCCAAGCTAGCAGCAGCTACCGGGTTAGGTGATAGCTCACTAAAATTTTCGTGGATGGGACTATCTAGTTCAGTTTCAATAATTTGGTAAGCGATCGCATTATCGAAAGCTGGCAACTGATCTTGCAACTTCACCAGTTCTTGTAAGAAATCTTTGCGTATCAGGTCTGGTCTTGTGGAAAGGGCTTGACCAACTTTAATGAAAGTCGGGCCGAGGCGGGTGAGCAGTTCTCGTAACTGGATAGCTCTCTTAGCCTTGTTCTGCTCAACTTTATCTTGCCATTCGTCCCACTTGAGACTGAGTATAAATCCTGCAAAAGACCAGATAATTCTCAGCAATCGCCCCCAGGCTAGCCAGGGACGGTAACTATAGTAGCGAGCGATCGCATCTGGATTATAAAGTTTTAGCTCGGCAGGTTGATACTGACCCACGCCTTTATTTGCCTCTTCGACTGGGAAATTTACATTGATTGCTTGTCTCCTGACCCACAAATTAGTTGCAGTTACAGGATAACGGTAGTCTTTTATCTAAAACAACTAGAACTTTACCCTTTTGGGATACTGTTCGAGGCGATTCGAGCCTATATTTAGTGCCTAGATTTGTTTATCTTTATTCTTAATTATACTTTATATAACTACAACTACTTACCTGTCTTTTCGATGATTTTATCTTTTTTTAACTATATTTTATGTTAAGTATAAATATTTACCTATATGTACAACGTCAATTAAATAATAAGATCCCGGACTGCTGTGAGAAGTCCGGGATCTTGGTATTATGTTTATTTATACCTTGCATTTAAGTGGAAAATAAAATATTCTATGTCTCCACGATAAAAATTACAGCGTTAACTAAAACCTTGGTAATTGGTAGTGATTTTGCCACAATTACCAATTACCAATTAGCTACTTTTAATTATCATGTCGTGCTATTTAGATTTGGCCTCCAAGTTTTCTAAACGGCTTCTCAATTCCTGGTTTTGTTGTTTGAGTTGGTCGAAATCTTCACGCAATTGACGCAGGTTTTTTTCTGAACCAATGTTTTTTTGCACCTTAGAAATTTCTTCTTCAGCATAGCGACGTACACGCCCATCGGCTGTTTGGTCAACTAGCGATCGCAAAATCCCAACTGCTTTGGGTGTTTCCATTTGTCCTAATGATGCTGCTACTGACACTTGCGTTAAAAAGAAGGTTTCTTTGGCTAGTTCTGTTAATTTTTCTAAAATCCGTTCCAAATTAACCGGGCTTTGACCTACAGAAATCTTTCCTAAAGCGCGAATTGTGGCTAAACGTAGGGGTTGTGGTACACCGAGTTTGGTGTATTCGATCAGCAGATTTAAAGCTGCTTCCGAAGTTTTGAATTCGGCTAAACCAGCGATCGCACCACTCCGCACGACTTCATTCCAACCCGCTTTTTCTTCTAAAACGCCTTTCAGCAGCTTTAATACTTTATCTTCCTTGGGTTTTTCTTCCAAGTTTGCAGATGCTATTGCTCCGATCACACGAGAAGCTGCTGCTTCCACATAGTAGCTGGGATCGCCTTTTTGTAACAGCCCTTTCACAACTTTATAGCTTTCAGCAGTTTTGATTTGAGCAAGTGCTTCCACTACAGATCGTCGCACATAAGCATTCTTATCTTTTAACCCAAGAACTAAGCCCTCAAAGGCTTGATCTAAATTAATTTGGGCTAGTTGTTTCGCCATTTCCACACGCACACCTCGCAATGAATCATTTTTTAGCGACGCAGAAAGTGCAATGGTAGCTTCTAACCCACCTTTTTTCGCCAAAGCTTCGGCTGCATAAATGCGCGAGATCGGATCGGGATCAAATTCTAACTGTGCTTTTAACTCTGGTATTGGATATTCCAAAGCTACTGTTTTTAGGTAATTATTTCCAACATCAAAGCTAATAAATTGGGGCTTATTTTCTAAGGGAAAGTAGAAACTTTGTTCACGTTCATTTACCCGCACGGTGAAAGTTTTGAGTGCTGAGTCCTGAGTGCTGAGTTTTCCATTACTCCTAACGCCTAACTCCTCACTCTTCACTTCTTGTTGCGTATAGCCAAAACCAATAGGTATTTTTAAATCAAACAAATCCTTGCTGCCATTTTTATCTTCAGCAGCTTGGGTTTGAGTTACTGTAATTTTTGCCAAATTAGCATCGCCATCCCAAGAGTAAGCTACTTTAAAATCGGGATGACCGCCACGATAAACGTATTGGTCAAAGAGGAACAAAAGATTACGTCCGGTTGCCTTTTCAATCGCCCTGAGTAAGTCTACTGTTTCTACGGTTTTGTGGGCATTATCTTGGACAAATGTTTGGATGGACTGCCAAAATAATTCATCTCCTAATTGGGATCGAATCATGTGATAAACACAAGACCCTTTTTCGTAGATGTGGCGATCGTAAAGTTCAATAGCTTCTCGGTAAACGTGCGTTACCATCGGCCGGCGGTAGCGGCTGCTATCTTCACTAATGTAACGACGAGCTTCCAATAAACGATAGTAAGCTGCTTCTTGGAGACTATATTCCTGTTCTGTCCACATCACTTCAGAATAGGAAGCCATTCCTTCCTTAATCCAAGCATGAGACCAATGCTTAATTACCACCAAATCACCAAACCATTGGTGTGCGAGTTCGTGGACGACTAAACTTTCAGTATTACGGTTATCTAAGGCGGCGCGTTCATCCAGCAAGCATCTATCGGTTAACAGAGTTGTGGAAGTGTTTTCCATGCCGCCAAAGATGAAGTCATCGACGCAAACTTGAGCGTATTTCGGGAAAGGATATGGATAGCCATACTTTTGGCTCAAAAATTCGATCATCCGGGGAGTTTTGCCCATGCTGCGTTTAGCATCTTCCTCCCGTCCTTTTTCTACGTAGTAGGTGACTGGTTTCCCCTTCCACTCATCCCGAACTTCCGCAAAGTCACCTACTGCCAAAGTCATTAAGTAGGTAGGATGAACTTGTTGCTGTGACCAATGGTAGATTTTGTAATCACCATCTTCTGTGGTGTTAATTAGTTCGCCATTAGAAATAGCCACCAGAGGGTTGGGAACACGAACGCGAATTTCCGAAGTAGACAGTTGTCCGGGATAGTCAAAGCAGGGGAACCAAAAGCGAGAGTCTTCGTCTTCGCCCTGAGTCCAAACTTGAGTGGGCTTGTTTGGGTAGTGCTTGTCTGGTTGAATAAAATAAATACCGCGTTGTGGTTTTGTTACCGAGTAGGCGATCGCAATCAACAAGCCTTTACCAATCTCGGTCGCCTCAGAAAGTTGAATGGAAAGCTGTTCCCCGTCGTAGTCAAAATTTTGTGGCACTTCATCCACCTGCACAGACTCGATATTCAGGTTGACAGCATCCAAAGTCAATCGGTCAATGCCATTACGGATTGGTAAGAGGCGAATGCTACAACTGCCCTGATAGCAAAGCTTTGGAATATCCAAGCTGAGATCGAGAAAAATATGCTCTACCTGTCCGGGGCGATCGGGGTTGTAGTGTGGTCTTGCTCCCGGTAACTCAAAAGCTTTTTGTCCGTTATTATCTGTATCAAAATAAGACTTCGACATTGATCCTTACTGACCTTGTAATCCTGAAAAGTCTGGCTTGGCTGGTGGATGTAGTCCTGAGTGCTGAGTCTTGAGTCCTGAGTGAATTAAGAAGTACCCAGGATTTTGTACTTTAGTTTTAGCCCCTTGTAAGCGGTCTTTCAACTCAGCACGGGCTAAACGCCCCGCTATCGCTAACGGAACTTAGCACTCTTCGTTTTTCCTGATAATTTGCACTTTTTTGTCATCGGGTCAAGAGTCTCTTGCACCTCGATAGATTCTCCTTAAGTACAAATACTCCTAATTATTCTTATAACTTAGGATAACTTGCCGCTGTTGAGCAGGCTATTGTCTTTAAGATGAACAGCATATCATTTGCGGATTCGCTCTTCATCCCTTTGAAGTATTCTTTAGAGTAATTTTAGACCGCTAACTTATAGGACTTCTAATTTTATCAGTAAATACCGATGGATTATCGGAAATTATTCATAAATCCGAAAACTCTACAATGACACTTGTATAAATCTCGGTGACAATCTGAACAAAAGAGGATAACAAAATGCCTGAAAGTAAATCAAAATTTCTCATTCCTGCTGTTGGCGCTGCCGTGGTTGTAGCAGGAAGTATAGCTGCATACACGTATTTCAAAAGCCCATCAGTAAGTAGCTCAGATGCTCTAGGCAGTGCTAAAGTAGTACCTTCAACAGCATTGATGGCAACTTATATTACTAGCGACCCTGAAGCCTGGGCAAAGTTACAGCAGTTTGGCACTCCAGAAGCACAAAAGTTAGTGGCAAAAGGTCTGGAAGATTTCAATAAGCAAATGTTCAGTGATAGTAACATTTCTTATGAAAAAGACATAAAGCCTTGGGCTGGTGGGGTAATGATTGCTCTACTGCCACCAAATCCTGTGAAACCTGCACAGTTAACTGTGCCGTCTGAGGCACCTAATGTACCAACAAATTTACAGCAGCAATCAAATATCCTGATAGTAGTGGGAATCAAGGACAAACTCAGTGCCTTGAATTTTGCTAACAAATTAAAGTCACAGAAAGGGGTAAAATTCCAGGAATCTGACTACCAAAGTGAAAAAATTATCGAAACTACACAAAATGGCAAGCCGACGTATAGCGTAGTTTTAAATAATAGTCACTTGGTATTAGCCCCCGAAAAGCAAGCTGTAGAAAAAGCAATTGACACATTTAAGGGACAATCTTCTTTTGCCAGTAAAGAAGGTGCTGGTACCATTCTCAGCAAAGGAGTGGATGTCAAAAATAGTCTCGCCCAAATTTATGTACCAGACTATGCAGGGATGGTACAGCAATTAATAGCTGGAAGTCCACAGGCAAAGCAGTTACCTCCACAAACCTTGACGCAACTGAAGCAGATAAAATCTGTAGTGGCGGGTGTTGGTGTTGATGATGCAGGAGTGCGAGTAAAAGCGATCGCTAATTTAGATCCGCAACTAAATAAATTTCAGTATCAATCAAGTCCTGGGAATATAGTCGGGCAATTTCCTATTGATACCTTTGCTCTGATTAGCGGAAATGGGATCAGCCGTGGTTGGACAACGGTAGTAGAACAGTCAAAAGATTATCCAGAAATGAAGCAAGCTCTGGAACAAGTGCGCGGACAACTGAAATTTGTCAATATTGACCTAGATAAAGACATTTTTGGCTGGATGAATGGAGAATTTGCTTTTGGTGCGATTCCATCTAATCAAGGGGTGCTAGCAGGTGTTGGTTTTGGAGGTGCTTTAGTATTTGATACTAGCGATCGCAAAACTGCCGAAGCCACCTTGACAAAATTGGATACCCTTGCCAAAACCCAACAAATCAACATCGCCAACAGAAATATCGGTGGTAAAGACGTAACTGAATGGCAAATCCCCCGACAAGGAGCTTTATTTGCACATGGTTGGCTGGATCAAGATACTCTATTTTTAGCTGTTGGTGGCCCAGTTGCTGACGCAGTTGCCGATCGCAAAAATCCATCTCTCGACAGTAGTGACGCCTTCAAAGCCGTGACTGGTTCTTTGCAAAAGCCCAACGGTGGTTATTTCTACCTGGATATGGATAAAACTAAAACTGTACCCATGCTCAATAGTTTGATCTCATCTAACCCCGATACCCTCACTATCCTGGGTTCCATTCGTGGTTTTGGTGTTACCGCTACTAGCCGCGATAAATCCACCAGTGAATTGGAGATGTTGTTAGCTCTCAAGCCGAATACTGCAAAATAGGGCATTGGGCATTGACAGTAATGCGGCTTGCCCGCCTTGTTTTGCTCCTTGAGAGTAGAATAGCTTTATGAAGTTTCAGTGGGATTCAGACAAAGCAAGTAGCAATGCCAAGAAACACGGTGTGTCTTTTGAAGAAGCTTTCACAATTTTCGGAGATCCACTAGCTGTTACAATTTCTGACCCTGACCACTCAATAGGTGAATTCCGTGTTATTACGACGGGTCAATCGAGGTTGCAAAGGCTTTTGGTTGTGTCCCACACGGAACGGGAGGGTGAGGTGCGATTAATTAGTGCTCGTTTAGCCACTCGACAGGAAAGAAGAAGCTATGAGTCAGGAACCTGAAATAACAGCCAATGATGAGATGAGAACTGAGTACGATTTCTCAGGCGGTGTTCGTGGCAAGTACTATGAAGCTTATGTGCAATCAAGTAATGTTGTGGTTCTTGATCCAGATGTAGCAGAGATATTTCGAGATTCGGCTTCCGTCAATGAAGCATTGCGATTGCTTGCGAAGATTGCGAAGTCTGTCACGATCTAACAATCGCGTTGTATCGGCCTTTCTTTGGAGATGCGAAGCTCGGCGATCGCCAGATGTCAAGTTTCAATTTGCATCTAGACTAGCCTCTAGTAAGTATGTCATAAGTACAAAAGGCTGTTAACTGTAAACTGATTTATGACTGCTGCTGTAAACACTAATCTTGGTTTAGCTTCCCGCTTGGTGAATGGCATACTGGCAATCCAGCCTTTAGCCAACCTAGCCAAGCATCAAGCTAGACAAATGATGATTAAACGTGCCGAAAGAATAGGTGTGCCTTGGACGCAAGAAGTCGAAACACTACAAGCGCGTGATTGGAAGGCTGATCTAGCTCAAGTAGAAAATCCTCAGCTTTCCTACCCTGATTATTACCTCACCTCATTCCATGCCTACGAAACCGGAAATCTCAGTTGGCAAGCCGCTTTTGAGGTAGAACCTGCCGCCTACGCTGTCCATGCTAAGATTTGGCAGGGTGCCCAAGCACAGGGCGATCCCATGCTGCGCCAAAGTTACCACAATATTCTAAAAAGTCAAATCCCCAACGAGCCGCAAGACATCTTAGATGTAGGGTGTAGTGTTGGTTTGAGTAGTTTTGCCCTACAATCAGTTTATTCTCAAGCTAAAATTACCGGCTTGGACTTATCTTCTTACTTCTTAGCTGTTGCCAATTACCGCGCCCAACAACGTCAAGCTAAAATAAACTGGCTTCATGCCCAAGCTGAATCAACTGGACTACCAGATGCCTCCTTTGATTTAGTCTCCATTTTCCTGATGTGCCACGAATTGCCCCAGTCAGCAACCCGACAGATTTTAGCTGAAATGCGGCGCGTACTGCGTCCAGGTGGCTATTTGGCAATCATGGACATGAATCCCAAATCTGAAGTTTTCAAGAAAATGCCAGCCTACATTTTGACGTTGCTTAAAAGTACTGAACCGTATTTAGATGAATATTTCGCTTTGGATATTGAGCAGGCTATTGTTGAGGCGGGTTTCCAAACTCCCACTATCACTAACAATAGCCACCGTCATCGTACAGCGATCGCTCAGGTGAGTGGTTGATTTTTCTCTCCTACTGTGGGCAGCAATACCACCGTTGCTGCTGCTAGGCTACTACTATTGCCGGGTGTCATTTGCTCCACCTCTGTTATATTTACTGATTTTCTTTATCATCGGGGCAATATTTGGTATCTTAGCCCTTAGCCTCGAATGGATTTTTGAAATCGTAGCCAACTCTTTTGTAGACTGGCAGCAGTTGAAGCGATCGCTTCCTGGTATAGCCTTGCGGCAGCTTGTAGAAGTAGGCCCAATTGAAGAAGGCTGCAAGTTGGCAGCAGTTGTTGTCCCAACCTGCTATCTGCAACGCAAATATCGATTATTTCAGTCTACAGTTTTCCTGTTTACTATAGCCGTTGCCCTTGGATTCACTGCCGAGGAAAACTGGATTTACCTTTTCCACGATACCGCATCAATTCTTGCTCGGACTATCGGCACGCCAGTCCACGCCATGTTCTCTGCACCTTGGGGGTATGCTTTAGGAATTTATATTTCCTCCCACACTCGGTTAAATCGAGACAGGAAGTTCATTTTTTGGGCTTGGCTAAATTCTGTAATCTGTCATGCCCTAGTTAATGTCCTATCTAGTGCTGGACGTTACTCAATACCCATAGGTTTGCTTACTTATGGTTTATTTCCCTTTCTATTGTGGATGTTTTGGCGACTGGAACAATTACTGCGAAAAGTGCAAGGTAAACCTGTAATTACCCTGATTTCAAACCGCACACCCCAGCGCCGTTACTTGCAAAGGAGTTTAGTACTGTTTGCCCTCGCGCTGGGTGGGAATGCTATTTTTGGGCTATTTCTTTTAGCCAGGAAAATTAGTCCTTTGAATCCGTCGAAGCTGTTTGACAGTGATATTTTGTGGTTTATACTTACTCGGTTTTTGCTAAATCTCTTTTTTGGAGTTTTAGCCTGGGGCATTTATCGTTATTTGCGACATTCCGCCCGTCGTCGGTATTTTTAAAATATGATTTAAGAAAATGCTAGGGGGTTTCTATGCAAACGACTCCAGTGCGTTGGACGACTGCTGATCTAGAGTTCTTTGCTAGCGATCGCAGAAATCGCTATGAGATTATTGATGGAGAACTATTTGTGACTAAAGCACCTAACTGGGATCATCAAACGAGCTGCGTCAATATTGCTACAGTTCTTAAGATTTGGTCAGATGAAACTGATTTAGGTAAACCTGCGATCGCACCTGGAATTATTTTCTCAGATTCTGACAATGTGATCCCTGATGTGGTGTGGGCAAGTCACGAACGCTTAAAATACCTGCTAGATGAAGCTGGACATCTGACGGGTGCACCAGAGTTAGTAGTAGAGGTTTTATCTCCCGGTGCAAAAAATGAAACCCGTGACAAGGAAACAAAGCTAAAGCTGTACTCGGTGCAAGGGGTTCAAGAATATTGGATTTGCGATTTTATACAGAAGAAAGTTGAAGTTTATCGTCGTGAGCAGGCTGCATTAAAGTTAGCAGTTACTTTATTTAGTCAAGATGAATTGACAAGTCCTTTGCTACCTGGTTTCAGCTGCTTAGTTAGTAAACTTTTCTAGCTGGGCATTGGGCATTGGGCATTGGGCATTGGGATGATATCAATTCCCTATGTCCTATGCCTGGATTTTCACCTAAACCCGTGCTAATACTGGCTGATTCACGGCTTCGCTGACTGAATTTGATTCAGACTCAGTACAGTAGATTTCGCAGGAGTTATTAGGGCTTTCAATCAGTTTCACTTTGTAAAGTTTGGCTCCCAATTCTTGAATAGGCGATCGCAGTAAATTACTAATGTAAAGTGCGATATTCTCAGCAGTCGGCACAACTTCAGCAAAGTAAGAAATGTCTTTGTTTAAAAAGGTGTGATCGAATGGCTCTACCACATAATCTTCTACCACTTGATTCAAAGCACCTAAATCGACAATCATGCCAGTGCGTGGGTCAATTTCCCCTTTGACAGTGACTTCTAGATGATAATTGTGTCCGTGACCATTGGGACGAGCGCACTTACCATAAATTTCAGTATTTTCTTCGTTACTGAGGTTAGGATGAGCTAGCCGATGGGCGGCGCTAAAGTGAGTACTGATGTTGAGATAGGCTTCCATTGCGTTTCCCATATAATCTGCCCAAAGTTCAGGATGTTCAAACAACTGCACACGGGCTAGAGGCAAATACGGTGCTAACCGTTGCCAGATAATCCGTGCAATATTCTCAGTAGTGGGCAGAGTTTGTTGAAATTCTGTCCATACATCGTTGAGATAAGAAAAGTCTAATTGACTGGTAACTTCCCGTTTAATTACTTGTTTCACATCAGACAAGTTCAGCACCATGCCATACTTATCCAATTCTCCGGCTATGGAGATAAATAAGACATAGTTATGCCCGTGTCCCGGAAATCTAGAGCAAGCACCAAAGTTCTCAATATTCTCGGCTTCACTCAGTTCGGGCAACCAATAGCGATGACTTGCCGAAAACTGGGCGCGGCGATTAACAATACATTGCATGAGTACACTAGGAGCAGAATTTAAAATTTCTTAATCTTTCTCTGCTTCCAGGATAAACTAATTTCTTTGTCAGTTGTCATTAGTCATTTGTTATTTGACTAATGACCAATAACTATTAACTATTTACAGACGCTTGCGCCTCACAGTGTAATCTCGTAGCTATGCGAAATAGTTCTTGACCTGTGTGTAAATAACGCTCATCGTAGCTCAAAGGAAAATAAGCCAACTCTTCGAGTCCATCTGCTGCTTGATCGAGGCTGTAGTAGAGGTGAGCTGCTGTTCTTGCTAAACTGCGGGGATTCGGTAAGGAGCGAAAAGTAATTTGTGCCTGCTTGAGGTCATCTCGACAGGTTTTTAAGTATTCCTGAAATTCATCTAACAACTCATCATCAAAGGGATCGGCGGCTAATAGCTCCATTTGTTCTTCTAACGAATAAAGAATGGTACAAAGCAAGCGATTTACTGGTTGATACACTTGGCGCAGCCATTCCTCAACTTGCTCGTCAACTTCCCGTCCCGTTTTTCGTCTTGTCTGATAATGCTTTTGAGCTGATGCTGTACGCTGTTGGCGATCGCTATTTAATTTTTGAGAGTCATCTTGCAGTTGTTGGTCATAATTGCGGCGATTTTGGTTGTCACCTAAAACCTCATAGGCTGCATTGATACGGATAATCTGCTCGTGATCGGCTGTTTCCTCGTTACTGTCAGGATGAAACAACTTAACCAAGCGGCGATAAGCTTGCTTAATCTCTGCAAGGCTTGCACTTGGACTAACTTTGAGAGTTTCGTAGTGGTTAGAAACGTGCTTAGAATTGACCATTAATTCAATGTATCGTTAACTGACGCTAGCAGCTAACCTTGCCTCCAAGTCTTGGAACAACGGCGTACTCAAATACCTCTCACCAAAACTGGGCTGAATCACCACAATTAAACGTCCCTTATTTTCTTGACGTTGGGCAACGCGAATTGCTGCACATAAAGCTGCTCCACTAGAAATGCCAGATAGTAGCCCTTCTTCTCTTGCCAAACGCCGACTATAAGCGATCGCTTCTTCATCGGTGACGGTAATCACTTCATCAATCAATTTTATCTTTAGTACTTGAGGAATAAACCCAGCACCAATTCCCTGGATTTTGTGCGGCCCTGGTCGTCCCCCAGATAAAATTGGGCTATTAGCTGGTTCAACAGCGATCGCCTGAGAACTAGGCTTGCGTGCTTTAATCACTTCTGCTACACCAGTGATCGTACCACCTGTACCTACCCCTGCCACAATTATATCTACTTGTCCATCGGTATCCTCCCAAATCTCAAGGGCAGTAGTTTCCCGATGCACTTTTGCATTGGCTGGATTACGGAACTGCTGCAACATATAGGTATTTGGTGTACTATTAACTATCTGCTGTGCCCGCCCAATTGCCCCACTCATCCCTTCCATCCCTGGTGTTAATTCCAGTTCTGCTCCATAGGCCCGCAACATTGCCCGTCGCTCGGCACTCATCGTCTCTGGCATTGTCAAAATTAACCGATAACCCTTAGCTGCTGCTGCCATTGCTAGGGCAATTCCTGTGTTTCCAGAGGTGGGTTCTACCAAAACTGTCTTCCCAGGAGTAATTAGCCCCTCCTCTTCGGCAGCGTTAATCATACTCACCCCAATCCGGTCTTTAACTGATGCTGATGGGTTCATACTTTCCAGTTTCACCACAATTTCCGCAACACATCCTTCCGCTTGGGGAATGCGGTTCAACTGCACTAAGGGTGTACGACCAACCAGTTCTGTAATGTTACGAGCAATTCGCATAATTTAGTCCTTACTTATTAAGTTATTAATTATTAGGCAATAGTCATTAGACAACTCACTACTGACTCTTGACTAAATGTAATACATGATATCCAAGTGCCGCCGGGAATCTCGCTTTTCACAAAGATCCTGGAGCGTATATTTTTGTAACACTGAATTTGCCGCGCGACTTGCTTCTTGCCAAATTTCTTCTATAACAAAACTGTCTACCCTTTTGGAGTTAACGTTTTCTTCACAAGTATTCACCTCTAACCCTTCTAGACATTCAAAAATCTCAAAAAGGATGATTTTTCGAGGTTCTCGCGTTAACAGATAGCCACCTTTTGATCCGCGCTGACTCTTAACTATACCTCCACGCCTCAAGGTTGCTAATAGCTGTTCCAAATAGCGATCGGGTATGTTTTGTTGAGCTGCAATTTGTCGAATTTGCAGAGGTTCGCCGCTTTCGTAATGGGCGGCCATCTCTAATAAGGCCAGGATTGCGTATTCCGATTTACACGATAGTTCCACAAGCAGCAATAAGTTAGGAATTAGGAGTTAGGAGTCATTCAATCTAAAATTCAAAATCTAAAATTGGCAGAGTTAGGATATTACGCGATAGCCCTCACGTAGAGACGCGATTTATCGCGTCTTCAAAGATCAATAACCCTTAATTGAACCGTATTGCATTGGGCATTGTAACGCCCACCCTACTGTGGTCTATTCACATAAAACCCGCCATAACCACATCTCCTAACTTTTCTATTATACTCCGGTTATATACTGGGGTTTATTATTTGCTGCCACTAAAAATAAAAAGCCCCGCCTCATGGCGGGGAGCAATAGATTTCAAAATTGTCGGTGGATAGTCAACACTCTAGAAGGTGAAAGTTGTTCTGAGCGTACCAATAATTGCATCATCGTTCTCGCTGCTCTGACCAGGTGAAGTCAACCAGATTACACCAGGAGTTACAGAGATATTATCCGACACACGATACTTGTAGAAGCCTTCAAAGTGATAGGGTATATCATTATTACCGCCAAAACCTGGTCGGTTAAAGGAATAGGGTTCTGCACCAGCAAAAATACCTAATACGTTACCCTTTTTACCAAAATCAGGTAAGGCTACTCCAAGACCATAGCTCCAGGCTTCATAATCATCACCTACACCAAAGCCGGTGACATCATGGTAAGAGACGAAGCCACTAATTGAGAGCTTGTCGCTGGGTCTAAACGCAGCCGACACACCGTAAGAGTTACTGGCACCTGCACCGAGTAAACTGTTAGCTTGTCCAGTACCTACTGGAACAATATCTCCGTCTGTCGTGGAACCTGAGTTGAATAAAGAACCACCTGCGCTATATCCGTGGACGTAGGTAGCAGCTAAAGCCACGCGATCGCCAACACTAAAGTTCAACTGTCCAAGAGCTGCATAGTTGCCGTTGGTTAGACCTGCACTAACACCAGGATTATTAGCTTCCGATGCTAAGTAACCCGCAGTGACTGAGCTATTTCCTAAAATACCGCCACCTTTACCAAGGGGTAGATTGACCGCTAGACCTGCACCTCCACCAATCCGATAGATGGGACTTTCAGAAGCCAAGGTAGACAATGCACCATTACCACCGTCAGTTTTATCGAAAAAGTAAGGGTTATTGACGGCTGCATAATGGCTATGTCGTCCACCACTAGCTGCAAGGTAAACTTGGGCTGGGCCTATGGGAGCTTCATAGGTCAAACGATCTATTCTGACGCTGTTATTACCAGTGCTACCAATTTGGAACGTTTGTGTACCTTCGGCAGTACCGATCTGATTACCAAAGTCATCAGATTGTGTAAAGGCTGTTGCATTCCCTGCTGCGAGACGAGTATGTAGAACATCTCTACCCGTGAAGCTGGTTTGCAAGTCTAAACGTACCCTATCTTGAAAGACAGTATTATTGTTATCACCAGTGTTACCGCCAAAAACATCACTGACGGCAAAAATAGCTTCACCGACTAGTTTAGTGGTAGTGGAGAACTGATTAGCTTCCAATTCAGCAGTCCGCGCTTCTAGGGAATCGACACGACCGCGTAGGGTTGCCAATTCTGCGGCAAATTCTTCTTGCAATCTCTGTAAGGTAGCTAAATCTTGTTTGGTCACCAAGTCAGCTGTTGCTGTGGCAATCAATTCGTTAACCCGATCCAAACAGGCATTTAAACCTGCGGCAAATTCATAACGAGTCAAAGCACGGTTACCGCGATAAGTGGCATTTGGATAACCTGCAATACAACCATAGCGCTCAACTAAAGACTGCAATGCTTGGAATGCCCAGTCGGTAGGTTGTACGTCGGAAAATTGGGAAACCGATGTTACTTGAGACTGAGAGTTATTTTGGTTGCCTTCGTTGCTGTAGCGATTAACTTGATCTATCGTTGTTTGAGCCAATATTTCTGGCTGTTGGACAACTTCAGTTACAGCAGGTTGTTCGGCTGGTGATACTTCAGTGGTTGTGTTCGGAGCCGCCATTGCTGTTGCCGAAACTAACAATGTTGCTCCCAAAACTGCTGGGCTAACCACTAAGGATTTCCACAAGAGATTAGACATCTTTTCTTTACTCCTCACACCTTTTTTAGATAATTGTCTTCGTTGCACCTAATTCTTAAAAATGCGACATCTCGTTGAAACCTGTGGATGAGATATAGCCGCCTATACTACAATTCTAGTTTTTGCAAAGCTAATAAACGATTAACTTAGGGTTAAACACTTATGTGATTAACTTATGCAAAAACATATCTTGATATCATAAGATTATAAAACATTTAATTTAGATGACAAGATTGAAGGGATCGCCTTAGTAACTGTCACACATAGTTATCTAAATATCTAAGCGGGGAGTAGGGTTTAGGGCATTCGCTGCCTACGCAAGCTAAATTGCTGAAAGCTTTAGACACTTAGCAGCTTGCTAGGAAAAATCACAGCCCTAGTACAAATTGCACGCCAGCCAGTTGTAACGCATTGGTTGAGCCATACAAGCGAAATCTGCCTGGTATTGTGATGAAAAACATATCAGGAATCAAGAGTTTTGAAAGCCGCTCACTCAATAGATAACCCGTACCGCTAATCTTAAATAAGGTACGCGCAGTATGGATCTCACCAGAAGGATAGGCAGGTTTTGTTTGTGTAACGGTAACTTTCAACCGCCTGGTGCAAGATGTCAGAAGAAATCAGTTATTTGATTTGGGAAATCGCCTCAGCTAGCTCAAAGTCCTTCTGTGTTAGCCCACCTGCATCATGTGTTGTAAGTGTAATCTTCACTTTGTTATAAGAAATCTCTATGTCTGGATGATGTCCTGCTGACTCAGCCGGCTCTACCAGCTTATTGACAAACTCAATTGCTTGGATAAAATTCTTGAATGTGCGGCTGGTTTGCAACTTCGAGTTTTCAACAGTCCAACCTGACAGAACCTTTGCCCGTTCTAGAATTTCCGCGTTAGTCAAGAGTTGTGCCATATTAAAAAATTCCTATTTTTTATATATTTGTTACATCTTGTATCTTGCAAAGCCCAACCCGTTTTATTCTCCACATAAAAAGTATGGAAGTATGGGTTAAGGCATAATACTTATGTGTGCATATTTAAATCAGACTTAGTAGATAGACGTTATTGCTTTAACTAGCGATGATTACTCCTAAACCAAATTTACGTTAAGGCATAATACTTATGTGTGCATATTTAAATCAGACTTAGTAGATAGACGTTATTGCTCACATCTGGTCAGTCACCAAGGTTTGATCCAAGATATTTATTTTTAAGAAAACTTTAATGTAATCCCTATCTAAAGCTTTCAAAAGCAACCATTAATAAAACAAAAGTCACCTATAAAAAACTATCCGCTCTGATTTAGATCAGGTGATCTAAATCAGAGCGGTCTAGCGGGTCTTCAGATTGCAACCAGACTGCCGGAAGGAACTCCAAGCTTGCCTAGCTACTTGAGCTAACTTAGTCTCTCAAGATGACTAAGGCTGACTTTTAGAGAACAGCCCCGGCACACAGCCGGCTAACTACAACCTGATGACCCATGCATTTACTACTTTCTATCATGGGCATCACCTCCTTGTTGCCTAAGTGGTCTTAGTTTCAAAAGGGCAGAGCAATCTGCTCTGGGTTTATAACCTTTACTCAACATAACACATAAATCTAGAGAGGTTAACTATATACAAAAAAAATCCCCCACCAAAAGGCAGGAGACTACTGGAGAATTGGGAACATTGACACCTTCTTGGCTTATAACAAGGAGATTATTTCATCTGGGTGGTGTCAATTCTCACCAATTACAATTCTTATTTAGGTCAGGGGCGGCTTCTAATAATTAGAGAGCGTTACCGCGAGGTAGAACTTCCTCAGGGAATACAAATTGTTCGTGGGGTTGATCTTGAGGAGCCATCCAAGCGCGGATACCCTCATTCAGCAAAATGTTTTTGGTATAGAAAGTTTCAAACTCAGGGTCTTCCGCCGCCCGCAATTCTTGGGAGACGAAATCATAAGCCCGCAGGTTGAGTGCTAAACCGACGATGCCGACGGCGCTCATCCACAAGCCTGTGACTGGCACAAACAACATGAAAAAGTGCAGCCAACGCTTGTTGGAGAAGGCAATGCCGAAAATCTGTGACCAGAAACGGTTTGCCGTCACCATTGAGTAGGTTTCTTCGGATTGGGTGGGATTGAAGCCACGGAAGGTGTTAGCACCGTCACCGTCTTCAAACAAGGTATTTTCAACTGTGGCTCCGTGAATAGCGCACAATAGCGCACCACCTAATACACCAGCAACACCCATCATGTGGAAGGGGTTGAGTGTCCAGTTGTGGAACCCTTGCAGGAATAGTAAGAATCGGAAAATTGCAGCGACACCAAAGCTGGGTGCAAAGAACCAACTTGACTGTCCCAAGGGGTACATCAGGAATACGCTGACGAATACCGCAATCGGTGCAGAGAAGGCGAGAGCATTGTAAGGAC
>NZ_WBKM01000386.1 GCF_015714725.1 Nostoc sp. WHI | reverse complement strand
GTATTGCTTCGGAATGCTTAGGCTTAACCCGTGCTGATTATTTAGAACACATTGTTAGGCATAACGATAACCCTTGTATTACACGGGAAGACTCAGATTTTTTAGCTCCCATTCAACCAAGTATTACACGGCAGAGTGAGTCACATCAGATATCTAATACCACAAGCGCTAAACAACCTGTCGGTTTGCCACCGATAAGAGAACTTGAAATTTTACGCGATCGCATTTTGTCCCAACTGAAGTTAGGTAAGCAAGCTACTGGGTATAAAACTGCTCAGAAGGTTCTCAATCGTTTCATTGCTGAACTAATCGGTTCAGTTTAGCTGTTTGGGGAATTCGCCAACGGTATCGTTAACGCCGTTCAACTTACCAAGCTTGACGAGGAGAACTTATCACCAAACTTTGAAACACTCTTTGAAAAAGGAGCTTGGTTTGGAGCCGTTATGGAAGCCCCAATCAAGAGGTTTGTGGGGCCAGCAGGTGCAATAGCCCAGTTTATTGGTTTAAAGGCTAAAACCTTCACGTTGCGAATAGAAAGCTGGAGTGGTGGACATATAGCGGCAATTAATATCAACAATCAGCTCATGTATAGAGGGTTGGTTGCCACTACTCCGATTGCTGAAAACCAGACTACCTGGCATATTTTGATCATGGTGAAGAAAACCGGCTTCTTCTGGAAGGATATATTTGCCCGCGCGGGTTTTGGTTGGCAAAACCAAGTTGGTGCTATAGAGGATATACCAGTCTTTAATAGCATGAGGCACGACGGGGGTGGAGCTTATATCCCGTATGACCGGGTGATGTTGAAGTTCAGAGAGTTTTATCAAACTTGGGTCGATAAAGTAGAAGTTTAGACTCTGAAGCCTTACTGCTACCCCTGAGCGATCGCATCCACCCCTAACATCTTTGACTTCACCCTGACAGCTTTTCGGATTCATCTCTTGATAGCGATCGCCTCCTGCGGCGCATAACCCATTGCAACTTCTTTTCAAAGAGAAGCAGTACACATCTTATTTGAAAATCAGCCGAGTGACAAATCAGATTTCGTCAAACCAATCAACTAAGACGAAGACGTTTGTCAATAATCTATGTGCCACTTTCAGGTGCATTTGCCCTGCCAATATTTCAAGATATTTAGAAGGAGAAAAAAATGACAAGTATTATCGAAACCATCAAACAGCCAAAGCCAACTAAATCGGAAGCGAGTGTCAATAAAAACCCGATGAATCTTGCCGCCAGTTGGTACGTTGCTATGCGCTCCAAAGAGTTGGGGAAAAAGCTAAAAGCCATACAGCTATTCGGTCAGGACTTGGTAGCTTGGCGAGATAAAAACGGCACACCAGTGATCATGGAGCGTTACT
This sequence comes from Nostoc sp. WHI, assembly GCF_015714725.1. Taxonomy (GTDB): domain Bacteria; phylum Cyanobacteriota; class Cyanobacteriia; order Cyanobacteriales; family Nostocaceae; genus Nostoc. The sequence continues at coordinate 712 of NZ_WBKM01000386.1, read as the reverse complement.
GCTCGCACATGGGTGCAAGTCTTGCAATTGGTGAGCTAAAAGACGGTTGTATTCAATGTCCTTTTCATCACTGGCAATACGATAACGAAGGGAATTGTGTTTCTATTCCTGACATAGAAAATATTCCCCCAACGGCTCATCAAGCGACTTATGTTACACAGGAAAGATATGGTTACATCTGGGTGTGGTATGGTACCTCTTCTCCTCTGTTTCCCTTGCCTGAGTTTGCCCCGATGGAAAGCGAAAAGCATAATTATATGCCTTGGTATTTTACCCTAAATACTAAAACGACAGTGAAACAAGTGTTGGAAAATATTTCTGACTATTCTCATATCGCCGCACTACATAATTTTCCGCAAACCAGCATTAAACTCACCTCCCTTGATGATCAGCACTCACCACAAGAGTTTCAAGCATTGGTTGAAAAAAAAGCTTGGTATGGAACTTTAGTTGTAATCGACCACGGGGCGATCGCAAATTACAAGAAAGTAAAACCCATTGACATCAAAGAGTTAGAGTTCAAAAGAAGCAGACAGCAGACTGATTCAATTTGGGAAATCAAACTGTATAAATTCGTGGGTTTTAAGCAGCATTTTTGACAGCAACTTTACTCGGCAGGAACTTGTGGAAGTAAAGAAGGAGTTGGTTGACCCTGGCGTTTAGCGCTAATGGCTTGAGTCAAAAATTCCAAGACATTTCGACGCTGAGACTT
>NZ_WBKM01000376.1 GCF_015714725.1 Nostoc sp. WHI | reverse complement strand
TGCATCGACGTGCACCTTAGTTGCATCGACGTGCACCTTAGATGCATCGACGTGCACCTTAGATGCATCGACGTGCACCTTAGTTGCATCGATGTGCACCTTTGTTGCATCGATGTGCACCTTAGATGCATCGACGTGCACCTTAGTTGCATCGACGTGCACCTTAGATGCATCGACCTGCACCTTAGATGCATCGACCTGCAAAAATTAACTTACCCTATATTACGCAGTAACTCTAAAAGATTTGTATGTACACGGTAGCCTGTTAAGAGAGGGGTTACGCGAAATCTCTAACAGGCAATCATTTAAGTGATAAATAAAGTTTATGGTCAGTGAAGTTAAAACAGTCTCAGGGCATGGTATACCGTTAGTCGGCAATGATATAGATACCGATCGCATCATTCCCGCTCGTTATTTGAAAGCCATTACCTTTGATGGGTTAGGCGAAGGCGTGTTTATTGATGACCGAACAGCACTCAAAGGTGAACATCCCTTTGACCAACCGCAGTATCAAGGAGCGAAAGTTTTAATAGTTAACCGTAACTTTGGCTGTGGTTCATCGCGGGAACACGCACCCCAAGCGATCGCTAAATGGGGAATTCAAGCTTTAATCGGTGAAAGCTTTGCAGAAATCTTTTTTGGTAACTGTGTGGCAATGGGTATACCTTGTGTGACAGCCGATGCTGTTAGTGTTAAACAACTGCAAGAATTGGTAGCTGCAAATCCTCAAGCCGCCGTGACAGTGAATCTGGAAACTTTGCAAGTGCAGATTAGTGATTACATTGCCTCAGTTGCGATCGGGGAAGGTACTAGAAGCACATTTATTTCTGGAACTTGGGACGCTTGCGGCCAGTTAGTGGCGAATGCTGACCAAGTTCGGGCGACGGCTGCAAAATTACCCTACGTGAGTTGGAGCAATTTAGCCGCGAGTTAGTATTCTCTCGTCTCTTGTTGCTTGGCTCTGCCGGCTACGGTGTACACACAAGTCGAAAAAAGCTCGATTTATCATTATTCTCTCGTTCCCATGCAGAGCATGGGAATGACTGATTAGAGGCTCTGCCTCCAGTCAGACATTGAGCCAGAGACTCAATGAAGGCATTCCCAGGCGGAGCCTGGGAACGAGGAGACTCAATGAAGGCATTCCCAGGCGGCAGCCTGGGAACGAGGAAAGCCTTCGTGACCAAGCCTTGCTGCTTTTTACTTTAACTGTTGAAAAATTTTTATTTCCCCCGTTATCATAAGGATTAGTACGCATTATTGATGCAAACTTGAATATTGAGTACTTAAAGGTGAACTTAATTGTCATCTCTACAATCAGAAGACTATTCTGGTTATTCAACCTAAACAAGCTAACTTCACAGTAAAAATAATCGCCCTCAGTCAAGAAATGGGTTTGAACCTGACTTTACGAGCCTTTGTGCTTAGTAGAGTCAGCAGTGAGGAGATTTGGCAGCTAAATAAATAGATACGCCAGCCTAATTACATTACCGAAATTTGTTGCTATGGCGAGTAACAGAAAAACCAGCAGCACTAAATGAAAGTTACAATCAACTTTCTGCTTTGATTAAATTTTTTTAACCACAAAAAACCAGGAAATTCTTAGAGATTAAGCTATGGCAACCGAACAGTTGACTAGAGACAACGACAATCTAGATTTAAATCAGCTACTAAGAACGCTAAATGCTGTCAAACAGGGTAATTTCTCTGCTCGGATGCCCATAGATCATACTGGTGTGGCGGGAAAAATAGCTGATACGCTCAATGATATTATTGATCAAAATGAGCGGATGGCGGCAGAGCTACAGCGAATTGGTAATGTTGTCGGTAAAGAAGGCAAAATTGTCGAGCGCGCCTCTCTCGGAGATGTTCGCGGTTCTTGGTCAGATTGTGTTACTTCTGTCAATACTCTAATTACAGATTTAGTTCAACCGACAGCCGAAACCACGCGGGTAATTCGGGCTGTAGCTAATGGTGACTTATCCCAAACGATCGCTACAGAAATTGACGGCAGACCCTTGCAAGGTGAGTTTCTCCAAACTGCTAATATCGTCAACACGATGGTTGATCGACTTGGTTCCTTTGCATCGGAAGTTACAAGGGTGGCGCGTGAGGTGGGAACCGAAGGTAAATTAGGCGTTCAAGCTCAAGTGCAAGGTGTTGCCGGGACTTGGAAAGATTTGACTGATAATGTTAACTTGATGGCGGGTAATCTCACCGGACAAGTTCGCAATATTGCCGAAGTAGCAACTGCGATCGCTAACGGTGACTTATCGAAAAAAATCACTGTTGATGTCAAAGGCGAAATTTTAGAACTTAAAAACACCGTCAACACGATGGTAGATCAGCTTAATTCCTTTGCAAGTGAAGTGACGCGGGTTGCTCGTGAAGTGGGAACTGAAGGTAAATTGGGCGTACAAGCAGAAGTTAGGGGTGTAGCAGGGACTTGGAAGGATCTTACAGACAACGTTAACTTGATGGCAGGGAATTTGACCGCCCAAGTCCGCAACATTGCGGAAGTGACAACGGCGGTAGCTAACGGGGACTTGTCTAAGAAAATTACTGTTGATGTCAAGGGCGAAATCTTAGAGTTGAAAAATACCGTCAACATCATGGTAGATCAACTTAATTCCTTTGCATCGGAAGTAACAAGAGTTGCCCGTGAGGTGGGTGCAGAAGGAAAATTAGGCGGTCAAGCAGATGTCCGGGGAGTAGCGGGAACGTGGAAAGACCTGACCGATAGTGTGAATTTCATGGCGGGAAGCTTGACGGGACAGGTGCGAAATATCGCGGAAGTGACAACGGCGGTAGCTAACGGCGATTTATCCAAGAAAATTACTGTTGATGTCAAAGGCGAAATTCTGGAGTTGAAAAATACTATCAACACGATGGTAGATCAACTTAATTCCTTTGCAAGTGAAGTAACAAGAGTGGCGCGGGAAGTGGGAACGGAAGGTAAGCTTGGCGTACAAGCTGAAGTTAAGGGTGTAGCAGGGACTTGGAAAGATTTAACTGACAACGTTAACTTAATGGCAGGTAATCTTACCGGACAGGTGCGAAACATCGCCGAAGTTACCACCGCAGTAGCTAACGGCGACTTATCTAAGAAGATTACTGTTGATGTGAAAGGCGAAATTTTAGAGTTGAAAAACACCGTTAACATCATGGTGGATCAACTTAACTCCTTTGCAAGTGAAGTAACACGGGTGGCGCGGGAAGTAGGCGCTGAAGGTAAGTTAGGTGGTCAAGCCGAAGTTAAAGGCGTGGCTGGAACTTGGAAAGATTTAACTGATAGTGTAAACTTCATGGCGGGAAGTTTGACGGCACAGGTGCGGAACATTGCCGAAGTCACAACAGCCGTAGCAACTGGTGATCTCTCTAAAAAAATCACAGTTGATGTTAAGGGCGAAATTCAGGAACTCAAGAACACTATTAATACAATGGTGGATCAGCTTAACTCTTTTGCATCAGAAGTCACAAGGGTTGCCCGTGAAGTGGGAAGTGAGGGCAGACTAGGTGTACAGGCTGAAGTGCGCGGCGTGGCTGGTACTTGGAAAGATTTGACTGATAGTGTGAATTTCATGGCGGGAAGCTTGACGGCACAGGTGCGAAACATTGCCGAGGTCACAACTGCGGTGGCAACAGGCGACCTTTCTAAGAAAATCACCGTTGATGTGAAAGGTGAAATACTGGAGTTGAAGAACACGATCAACACAATGGTAGATCAACTCAGTTCCTTTGCATCGGAAGTAACGCGGGTAGCGCGAGAGGTGGGAACTGAGGGTAAATTGGGTGTGCAAGCGGATGTCAAAGATGTTGCTGGGACTTGGAAGGATCTCACCGACAGCGTGAACTTCATGGCGGGAAGCTTGACGGCGCAGGTGCGGAATATTGCCGAAGTTACGACTGCGATCGCTAATGGTGACTTATCTAAGAAAATTACTGTTGGTGTCAAAGGCGAAATTTTAGAGTTGAAGAATACCATCAATATAATGGTGGATCAACTAAACTCCTTTGCATCGGAAGTAACGCGGGTTGCCCGTGAAGTGGGAAGCGAGGGTAAACTAGGCGTACAAGCAGATGTGCGCGGCGTAGCTGGAACTTGGAAAGATTTAACTGATAGCGTGAACTTCATGGCAGGAAGTTTAACGGCACAGGTGCGGAACATTGCCGCCGTTACTACCGCCGTAGCGAATGGCGACTTATCTAAAAAAATCTCCGTTGATGTCAAAGGTGAAATCTTAGAGTTGAAAAACACCGTCAACACGATGGTAGATCAACTAAATTCCTTTGCGAGTGAAGTAACGCGGGTGGCGCGGGAGGTGGGAACTGAGGGTAAGCTGGGTGTACAAGCCGAAGTTAAAGGTGTAGCCGGTACTTGGAAAGATTTAACTGATAGCGTGAACTTCATGGCAGGAAGTTTGACGGCACAGGTGCGGAACATTGCCGAAGTGACAACGGCGGTAGCTAATGGCGACTTATCCAAGAAAATCACCGTTGATGTGAAAGGCGAAATTCAGGAACTCAAGAACACCATTAACACAATGGTGGATCAGCTAAATTCCTTTGCATCAGAAGTTACCAGAGTTGCCCGTGAAGTGGGAACCGAAGGTAAACTTGGCGTGCAAGCTTACGTTAGAGGCGTGGCTGGAACCTGGAAAGATTTGACAGACAACGTTAACTCAATGGCGGGGAACCTCACCGGACAAGTTCGCAACATTGCGGAAGTTACCAAGGCGGTAGCTAATGGCGACTTATCAAAGAAAATTACCGTCGATGCCAAAGGTGAAATTTTAGATTTGAAGAATACAACCAATACGATGGTTGATCAACTCAGTTCCTTTGCAAGTGAAGTAACGCGGGTGGCGCGAGAAGTGGGAACTGAAGGGAAGTTGGGCGGACAAGCGCAAGTGCAAGGTGTAGCGGGGACTTGGAAAGATTTGACAGACAACGTTAACTCAATGGCGGGGAACTTAACAGCCCAAGTGCGCGGCATTGCTAGAGTTGTGACGGCGGTTGCTAACGGCGACTTGAAACGAAAACTGATGTTAGATGCTAAGGGAGAAATTGAAACCTTAGCAGAGACAATCAACGAGATGATTGATACCCTAGCAACCTTTGCCAATCAAGTAACCACAGTGGCGCGGGAAGTGGGAATTGAAGGAAAGTTGGGGGGACAAGCGAGAGTTCCTGGGGCGGCTGGAACTTGGAAAGATTTGACAGATAACGTTAACGAACTTGCTGCTACACTTACTACCCAGTTGCGAGCGATCGCAGAAGTTGCTACAGCTGTAACCAAGGGTGATTTAACTCGTTCAATCGCCGTCGAAGCATTAGGGGAAGTAGCAATCCTCAAAGACAACATCAACCAGATGATTGCCAATCTGCGGGAGACAACGCAGAAAAACACCGAACAAGATTGGTTAAAAACTAACCTAGCTAAGTTTACCCGAATGCTCCAAGGGCAGCGAGACTTAGAAACTGTATCCAAACTAATTCTCTCAGAACTAGCACCCTTGGTAGGAGCGCAACATGGCGTATTCTTCCTGATGGACTCTTTTGATAATACATCCTATTTAAAACTAATTAGTAGCTACGCTTACCGCGAACGCAGGCATCTAGCTAACCGCTTCAACTTGGGTGAAGGTTTGGTGGGACAATGCGCTTTAGAAAAAGAGCGAATACTGCTGACAGAAGTACCAAATGATTATGTCAGAATTGCCTCTGGTTTAGGAGAAGCAACGCCACTGAATGCCGTAGTGTTACCTGTGCTTTTTGAAGGACAAGTGACAGCAGTCATTGAATTAGCATCCTTCCGCCGTTTTAGCGAAATTCATCTGACATTCTTTGACCAGCTTACCGAAAGTATAGCGATCGTTCTCAACACGATCGCAGCATCCATGCGAACTGAAGAATTACTTAAACAGTCGCAATCTTTGGCTGAAGAATTACAAACCCAGCAAAATGAACTCCGCGAAACCAACAAGCGCTTAGAACAACAAGCCCAATCACTCAAAACCTCGGAAGATTTACTCAGAGGACAACAAGAGGAGTTGCAACAAACCAACGCTGAGTTAGAAGAAAAGGCTGAGTTGTTAGCTATGCAAAAGAAAGAAGTAGAGCGGAAAAATAGCGAAATTGAACAAGCAAGGCTGTCTTTAGAAGACAAAGCTGAACAACTCGCCCTTTCTTCAAAATACAAATCAGAGTTTCTCGCCAATATGTCCCATGAACTGCGGACACCGTTAAACAGCTTGTTGATTTTGGCGAAGTTGTTGACAGATAACATTGATAACAACCTCACTACCAAACAAGTCGAATACAGCCAGACAATTTACTCAGCCGGTACTGACTTGTTGACGTTAATCAATGACATTCTGGATCTCGCCAAAATTGAATCTGGAACGATGTCAATTGACATGATTCAAATGCCATTGACAGAATTGGCCGAACAGATTGAGCGCACCTTCCGACAAATAGCTCAAAGCAAAGGACTTGGCTTCGCAATTGAATTTATTCCCGAATTGCCAATTACTATTTATACAGATGTCAAACGCTTACAACAGGTGTTGAAAAATCTCCTCTCCAACGCTTTTAAATTTACAGAGCGAGGCGAGGTACGCTTGCAGATTGCGGTGGCGCAGCAAGGGTGGAGCAACGATCAAGAAAGTTTAAATCGCGCCCAGCATGTCATTGCCTTCTCAGTCAGCGATACAGGCATCGGCATTGCTTACGACAAGCAGAAAGTGATTTTTGAGGCATTTCAGCAAGCCGATGGCTCTACTAGTCGAAGATATGGTGGCACCGGATTGGGCTTATCAATTAGCCGCGAAATCGCCCGCCTCTTTGGTGGAGAAATTAAACTAATCAGTCAACCCAGTCAAGGTAGCACGTTTACATTCTACCTACCACAATTTAGTGCTGAGTCTAGATCGACACTACCCAGCACTCCTTACCCAGCACTCAGCACTCCTTACTCAGCACTCCTCACTCAGCACTCCTCACTCCTCACTCCTCACTCAGCACTCAGTCCTCAGTACTCAGCCCTCCTCAATGACGATCGCGCTACTATTGAAAAAGGCGATCGCGTGTTGCTGATTGTCGAGGATGACGTTAACTTTGCGCGTATCCTCATAGAGATGGCGCAACAGCAAGGATTCAAGGTGATAACTGCCCAAAACGGCAGTACAGGTTTGGCGATGGCGCAGCAATTTCTGCCTTCAGCCATTTTGCTAGATATCAGGTTGCCAGAGATGGATGGTTGGACGGTATTGGATCGGCTGAAGCATAACTCAACTACGCGTCACATTCCCATACATATTATGACCGTTGAGGAAGGGCAACAGCGGAGTTTGCAATTAGGAGCGATCGCATATCTGCAAAAGCCCCTAACTAGCGAGACAATATCGGAGGCGTTAACTAAAATTAGAGGTTTTGTTGAGCGTCAGGTAAAAAATTTGCTGGTAGTCGAAGATGATGACACTCAACGGCTTAGTATCGTGGAGTTGATTGGCAACAGCGATGTTTGTACCACTGCTGTTGCCACAGGTGCAGCAGCCCTAGAAGCCATTCGTTCGCAGCATTTTGATTGCCTCGTCCTCGATTTAGGGCTACCGGACATGACAGGGTTTGAACTAATCGAGCAGATAAAACTTCTACCTAACGGTAAAACTTTACCAATTATTGTCTACACTGGTAGAGAAATTAGCAAAGCTCAAGAAACAGAACTGAGGCGGATTGCAGAGACAATCATCATTAAAGATGTGCGATCGCCCGAACGTCTCCTTGATGAAACAGCATTATTTTTACATAGAGTCCAGGCAAATTTACCTGCACCCAAGCGACAAATCCTCGAACAACTGCATTCACAAGATTACTTACTCGTCGGCAAAAAAGCCTTAATCGTAGACGACGATATGCGTAATATCTTCGCGCTGACAAGTATGCTGGAGCGTTATCAAATACAGGTTTTATACGCTGAAAACGGCAGAGAAGCGATCGCTATATTAGAAACTACACTAGATATTGATGTCATCTTGATGGACATAATGATGCCAGAAATGGACGGTTATGACACAACACGCCTAATCCGCCAAAACGAGCAATTTAAATCCTTGCCGATTATTGCACTTACCGCCAAAGCCATGCAAGGCGATCGGGAGAAATGTATTGAAGCCGGCGCATCAGACTACATTACCAAACCCGTAGATACTGAACAACTGCTTTCGCTCTTGCGCGTTTGGCTATATCGTTGATACTACTGTAACCAAAGTCTGTAGAGACGCGGCAGCAGCATCTCAGTTTTGCAAATATACCAGATGAGAAAACAGATTCTTGCTCCCTCTCCTTAGTAAGGAGAGGGTTGGGGTGAGGTTTTACAAAGCTTTTTACGAAAGTGAGATGCTCCCGACGCGGCAGCAGATAAAGTCAAACGTTCAAACTATCAGCATCGAAAAAGCTTCCCTGTATGGCGTTTATTTTTTGCCCGTTTTTATTTTTCCTAATATTGTTCTTTTGCGGAGATAATAACTTTTCTCCCTTGTATTCTTTCCATCCTAGAACACGTCTAAGACCAATTTTAAGATATTCTTCTTGAGATTCTATGCTGATAGAAATCCGCCCTAAGCGTTTTGCCACAGCAGCAGATGTAAAAGTTCCTGCAAATGGATCAAGCACAATACTACCCTTGTCAGTACTTGCAAGAATAATTCTCTCTAATAATGATTCTGGTTTTTGTGAGGGATGATTTTCATATTCTTCCATGCGATATCTCACACGAGAAAAATACCATACATTACCAGGGACTTTTTCTGTATTGTATAGGCTTGGAACGGTTTTCCTGTAATCAATCAACTTCCGCTTTGCGCCTGTTTTTGCTTCTATTTTAATATCAGTTGAGTTGAAAATATAATTGCTTTTATCTTTAACACAATGAAGTATTGGCTCATACATTGAGCCGAAGTATTTTGTTGCTTGAACTCCCGAACTATCGTAATGCCATACAATTCGGCTAAGAATTACCATTTTCTGCCTTAAGTAAAGGTCAAAGTATGGCATAGCTTGAGTGCTTGTCATGACATATAGAGTTCCATTTGGCTTCAATATCCGAATACATTCATCAAGTAATTTATATGCCCACTTTGCATACTCTTCCTCAGACTCCCATTTGTCGTAGAAATTTGAAAACCGCTTTCCTATGTTGTAGGGAGGATCGATAAAAACAATATCTACAGATTCAGAAGAAATCTCACTAGACAAAATATATAGGGCATCGCCATGAAATATAGTATGTCCCTCGTCCTCGTATCGTTCAAACATCTACCATTTATCTGAAAATAACCCAAAGCCCACATGTAGAGACGCGATAAATCGCGTCTAACGTTCGATTTGTCGTTGTAAAGCAGGTAATTCAAAAAAGAACCAAACAGCAGCAACAATACATAACACTCCACCAATGAAAACAGTTTTAGATGCTCCAATCTGACTGGATAATACTCCCATCAAAAGACTGCCAATAGTTCCCATCCCAGTAAATGCCATGATGTAGAAACTAGAAACTCTAGCACGCTTTTCCTCTTGAACCACCACTTGAATCAAAGCATTCCCAGCACTCTGCTGTAACAGAAACCCAAACCCTCCGATGAACATTGCGATTAGACTTATCAAAAGTGTCTGTGATGCTCCAAGCATCACTAAAGCACAACCACATAGAATAGGCCCTAATCCAATCAACTGACTCAGCCTTTTCAGACGTGTCTGTGTACTTATATACAGCGTAGATAGTAATGCTCCTGACGCAGCAGCAGCACTTAAAAAGCCTAAAGTGACTGCATCTCCGTGCAGTACATCCTTTGCAAACAGTGGTAGCAGAGTTGTAGTACCAGACACCAACATACTGACGAGAGCCACTTGCAGTAGCACTATCCGAATTGGCAGGAAGTTCATCACATAACGAATCCCTTCCTGTAATCCTTGTCGAAGACGCTGTGGTTTTGTAAAAGGATACTTTTGTGGTGGTAACTGCATTAATGACAGCCCTGCCAGAATTGCCAGAGAACTTAAACTATCAATCAAAAAGCACATTCCAGTCCCTACACTGGCAATCACTACCCCTGCTATAGTAGGAGCAATCATCCGAGCCAGACCGTAGATGGAAGAATTCAGCCCTACGACGTTACTTATATCTTGGGAGCGATCTACAAATTGGACAATTAAGGAATAACGGGTAGGAATATCAAAGGCACTAATACAGCCAGTAATAAACATGACAATGAGTAGTTCCCAGGCTTGAATATTGTCAGTAAGTATTAGTAACCCTGTAAACAAAGACACAAACATGAAGAGGATTTGAGTGACAAGCAGGGTATAATAACGATTCCATCGATCTACTAATACCCCAGCCACAGGGAGCAATACAAAAGTAGAAAATTGGTTAACGAACTGGACTCCACCAAGCCAAGCAGCAGAATCGGTTAGGGTATAGACTAACCAGATTAGTGCCGTCTGAGCCATGAAACTGCCCACAACAGAGATACTATGTCCAACAAAATAGAGTCGGAAGTTTCTCGATTGGAATGCTCTCCAGGGATGGCGTGAGTTATCCATTTGGTATTTTAAACTAAGGTATTTACTACTAAAATTTAATATTTAGTTAATAATAACAATTTCTAACCCCTTCTTCCGTGAAAATATTTATGCAATGTTCAACTTTACAGATATTTTATAATATCCCTAAATAGTGGTTAAATCAATTTTGGTAAGACAACTAATTTTAAAATATGAAAGCAAATAAAAATTTCGTCAATTTAATTGTTCAAAGCCCAATTATTAAAAAGCTAGAGAGTTTGGTTCCCAAGTATTCTTTAGTTGGAGATTCTATTTTTTTTAGCACAGACCAGTTTCCTTGGGCTAAAGAACTGGAACTGAATTGGCAAGTTATTCGTCAAGAATTGGATTCAGTTCTCCAGTACACTAATGAGTTGCCAAATTTTCAAGATATCATGCCTCGCCAACAAAATATTACTCAGGATGATGGCTGGAAAACTTATTACTTTTACGCCTTTGGCTTCAAAGCAGAAAAAAGTTGCCAAAGGTGTCCTGAAACCTGGAAGCTTTTAAAGGAAATTCCCGGACTGAAGGTAGCATTTTTTTCTGTTTTGTCTCCTAGAAAGCATATCCCCGAACACCGAGGTAAGCATAAGGGGCTGATTCGATATCATTTGGGGCTGATAGTGCCAGAACCTAAATCTGCCTGTCGAATTCGGATTTGTGATGAAATTGCCTACTGGCAAGAGGGCAAGAGCTTGATTTTTGATGATACATTTGCCCACGAAGTTTGGAATGATACAGACGGCTATCGCGTGGTGTTGTTCCTAGACATTGCTAGACCTTTTCGGTTTCCTTTCTCTGTAATAAATTGGCTCGTGTGTCAGATACTAACCTTATCACCGCTTGTTCAAGAAGCTAAATCTAATTACAAAAGCTGGGAGAGCGAATTTGAAAAGATTATGAAGTAATATCATGGCTCCCCAACACCATTGCCTCGCTGTTGTAGTAAGTGGTGTTGCAATACTGTTCGGATAAGATCCCCCCGCCTGTGGCGACCCCCTTAAAAAGGGGGTAAAAGAGATATTAGCCCCCCCTTTTTAAGGGGGGTTGGGGGGATATTCGAGGAATAAATACGTTAACCGAACTGTATTGAGTGGTATTGGGGAGCAAAGAAGATTAAATTTTTACTTTTAACCTTTTGCAAGTCAACTATGCACTAATTGTTGATTTGTACAACAAGTTGCGAGTTGCTACCATCCCTGCAACTAAACGCTCCATATCCTCTCGCGTATGGAGGGCATTAACTGTAATCCGAATCCGGGGTTTAGCAACAAACCAAATCGGAGATACCCAAATACCGTGGTCTTCCATGATTCGTCTACCAAACATCTTGGGGTTAATTTCTGTTGGTAAAAGAACTGGTACAACATTAGTTTCGCCAAGAGCAACAAAGCCATGTTCAGCTAGGCGCGATCGCAAATACCAAGTGTTATCCTGAAGTTGTTTTACCCTTGCCGGAAATTTGCGAACCTGACGGATACTCTCCAACGCCGCAGCAGTCATTGGTGGCGGCAAAGAAATTGTCCCAATGGAAGTTGGAGAAACATTTAAAAGTGGTTTTAACTCTGCAACATGGGTACTAATGGCTGCTCCGGCTGAGGCGGCAAACTTAGAAAAAGTTGTCATAATCAACGGCACTACACCCCGCTCAATCGCCTGAGACGGTACGAGTCCAAAGTGTTCATAAATGCCTCTGCCAGTTGCGCCAATTGCGCCGCTAGCGTGTGCCTCATCCATCACGAGTACGCTGCCTTCATAATTGTGCAGCACATCCAACATCCCTGGCAGGGGTGCAATATCACCATCCATAGAGAATACCGCATCAGAGACAACCATAATGCGATCGTTAGCCCTGGCAGACCGATGCAGTTTGCGAGCTAAATCCTCTACATCACAATGACGGTAGGCTTTAACTCGGACGCGCGGACTATGACCAAACACCTTACCGGAACGAGTTCCAGCATTAACAATTGCTGAAACAATACAGCCATGATTGAGAACATCAGTCAGAATTAAAGTCTCTCGCGTATTTTGAAATCCTGGAACTGGAATTGCCAAGTGACAGAAAGCATCCATCAAGGCTTGCATTGCCATCCAGGCATTCATGAATAGCTGTGTGTGGGGCAAATGCTTAAAAGCTGAAATTTCATCCTCTAGTTCTTGATGTAAGGCAATCCGCCCGCTTAAGACGGAGCAAGAACTATTGGAGGTTCCATACTTGAGAATAGCAGCGATCGCAGCTTGCTTGACAGCTTCTTCTTGAACTAATCCTAAGACATCATTGGTGCAGAAGTTAAGAACTGTTCGACGCTTACCAGTTGCGGCTTCTTGGATCTCAACTAAATTGCCCTGTTTTTCATGACAAATGTACTCGTCTGGATCGAGTTCACTCGTGTACCAGCGCTGAACATATTCTTTGATAATTTCCACAAATTTACTTCTCTTACTTTCTTTAAGATGGTATATGTCCTCTAGTGTGCAGCATACTTGAGGTGTTGTATCTCTGCTATCTATTTCTTTAAAATAAAGTATTCGCTGACACAGTTAAAGCTAGGTTTGTCTTTTTTCCTACTTACCATTAGGCTGCTCTCGACTAAATTTTTGCGTGAATTGTTCATACTGGCCAATAGTTACTCGCTGGAGAGCAATGATCGCCGGGTTGATTTCTACATAATGCCGTTGGGGATTAGCAAGATATGTTTTATGCTCGCTCTCAACCATTTCGATGTCTTGGGTAAGAAATTTCAAAAATACGAAATGTCGGATGAAGTTGGCTAGTAGTGGTTTAAGCGGTTGAAGTATCCATCTAGGAAGGCGAAGTTTGAGAAACAGGAGAGAAAACGAACGAGTTTCAGTTGGACTGACTGGTAGTCGCATCAGGTACAGAGATGAAACACCCTCAAGGAAGTGGTGATAGTGAGGGTAAGAGTATTGGATTGAAATAGTACGGGTGGCAATTTTATCACTTTGTTCACTTAATCCTAAAAACTTAGTGAAAGAACCTTGATAAGAGACTTTATATTCAGTAAAAACTGATGCTTCTGTCGCTTGCAAGTTTGTTAGAACTGGATCAAACCAGCCCTGTAATTCTTGGTGTAAAAACCCATGAAATACATCTATCGTGTTTTCATTGCACATGGAAAAATGAGCTTTGAAGTATGCAGTAATCGGTACTATTAACCAATCAGAATCTGAAAATTCTGGAATTTCAGGTAACTGACTCATAAGAGACAAAACCGGATCGCCTGGAAAAATCCAAATCAGGTTGTATTTTTCCGCGACTGGATAACTGTGGACTTGAGCGCAAGGAAGTTTTTGCTCTTGAGGAAAGTAGGGAATGTTGACGCATTCACCACTGCCATTAAATTCCCAGCCGTGATAACGACAAGCAAGGTTACATCCTAGAACTTTACCCTTGTGCAGTTCTACGCCCTTGTGGGGACAAGCATCTTCTAAGGCGTGCAATTGATTATTTCGATCGCGGTAAAGAGCGATCGCCTGCTGCCAAATCTTCACAGCCAGAATCTCACCGGCCTTAAGTTGGTTTGCCCAAGTAACAGGATACCAGTAATTTGGGTTAATACCTACTTCTCTGATCTGTTTTTGAACTGTCTGGCTTTTGAGGACTGCGGCTAGTTCCATTTGCTTGTACCTCTACTGCTTGTTTGATTTGTGAAATCATTTCTTCTATGGCCAAATTCAGACGAATTTTTCTAGGTTTTAAGAAAAGTAATTTATTGTTCACTTTTATAACATTTGCAAAATTTTACTGATTTTTTGTTTTCTATCACTGCTAAAAATGGCTATTCCTATGCTCACTAAAGTATGTGGTAATCCAAATAAAAATCCCAGAAAGTTACGCCATCTACTCCAAGAAAATATAGCCCTTGAAGTCGGATATACGCGCCAGAATCGATTAACTGAACATACCATTTCATTTCCCAATGCTGTGACTTCATGCCACCAACCCGCAGGAATATAAAGAACTTCTCCTGGATTGAGTATTACTTCATATTTGTGTAAGAGTGCTTCCTGAAATTTAGGAAATGTTTTTAAATCTGGGTTTTCTGGATAAACTTGACTAAACCAAGAACGCAATTTTAAGCCATGAAATAAATGTACATAAAGCGGAAATGGATAAATATTGTTCAATTGAGACGGTGGAAAAAGGACAATTTTTTTCGATCCATGTAGTTGCATCAGTGTCCCGTCCCCTGTATCATAATGTAAACATTCGACATGGCTTCCTGGACCAATCCAAAGATTTAAGCCACTAAGAGGTCTTTTTAAACCAAGTTGCTCCCCAACACTGTTTAAAGAATCTGTATTAGCAAGAGGTGTGTTTTTAATCGAACATTTAGCTAAATAAATGTCGTTTTTTTGTGCCTCATGGTTCCGCAACAGATTTGCATAATCTGTAAATGACATAATTTTGGCTTCTACTCCACTACCAATATTTGCCCATTTGCGTTTATCTTGATTATACCTTTCATGTCCGTAAAAACGCGCAACAAATTTCTGTTCGCCTAATTTATCACAAAGATAGTCTAGATTCCAGTCACACTCTTGAAGTAATCCAGTGATGACAACGGGGATGCCATTTTTTTGATATGATTCAACAAATTTTTTTAATGTTAGAGATGAGAAATTGATTTCTTCTACTCTTTTGGCTACGTTATTTAATTTAAATTTAGTTTCCATGTTTCAAGGTTTCCATTGTTTGCTCAAAACTATCGACATCCTGAGGCATTCTAACTTCATATTGAACTGGCAAATCAACAAGAAACTTCCGATCCTCACTAATGTGAGGAAATTTGAGTTGGCAATCTGGCATTCCCTTTTGCAAGTAACGTTGCCGCAGGATAGCGAAGCTGCCAGGAGCTAAAATCCGCAGTCGGGGAGGAGGCACTAAATCTCGGCGCTCAACTTCGTAGGAAGTATGAATTTCTTTAAGTTTGTTGTCAAAGCTAGTCAGGAAAACTTGGGGATTGTTAAGTATATCATCAGGGGCAAGTTCAATGTTTACCAAATAGTGAGCCGGAAAATTATTCTCGGACAAAGTAATACAGAAATCTTCTAGAGATAAGTTGAAATCTCGTTGCAGAGCTTGCATTACCTGTGTTGCATGAAATTCTGTGGTCTTTTCAGTGATTGAAGAAAGCAGTCCGCCTCGACGGTGACGGAAAACAATTAAGGGAGTTTGTTCGTAAAACCCTAGAACTTCTACAACATCACCAATATCGTAACGATAGAATCCACTGTAGTTGGTTGTGAGGATGCGATAGCGATCGCCTACTTTGACTTCATTCGCTAGTAGTGTCTTGGGATGCTCTATTTCCCACTGATCTTCGGGAATAAACTCAAAAAAGCCTGCCTCGATCGCTAGGATACTGCCATCTTGATTAAGGTTGGGGTAAATGCTAAATACGGCTTCTGACGCTGCATAGACTGCGCCAAATTCCGGCGTATCTCCGAAATAGGTAGGAAATCGTTCAAAATAAAAATCTGATGTTCCCCCGCGTGAGGTGGTAACAAAGGATAAATTAGGCCAAACATCTTTGGGGAGCAGTCGGCCTTCTGAGCGTAAGATTTCTCGTAATTGAGTAGCTCGTTTGGGATCTGGCCAGCATCGCCGCTCTAATTTTGCCCGCAGTTCTGGTTCCAATTTCAACCAACTAGCGATCGCTCCTTTATCTATGTCTTGGATCAATTCTTCGCCATAGCGTTCCAAATAGCTGCAATTACGCAAAATCAGCATCGGAAAACTTCCTGCCATCCCTCGCATTGACTTCTCACGCAAGGCAAATAGTAGACAAATATAATGACGAGCTAAACTATCAGATGCCTCTAAAACCTCATAAGGGTGAGCAAATAATTGTTTGAACAACAACTTATTCAAGTGGAGATCACCGGAACCAGCTGATCCATAATTAATACCACCATTGGTAGTCCCTAGAAATTGCACTGATTTTGTCAATAATACTTTGCCCAACTCCAGCCCCCGCATTGACAGCGCCTCGCTTAAAAAGCCAAGACTTGTCAAATGAGCCAATCGCAAATATTTCTGAGTTTGCTGGGTGACAGGAACCAGTTTCTTTTTTCCAGTCGAACCACTGGTTAGAACAATATAAACTACAGGCTCAGTGGTGAGAATGTTTGCTTCCCCTTCAGCAATGCGTGTGATGTAGGGTTCATAGCTGCTGTAAGGTAAAACTGGAATTTGCTCTCGAAATTGATCGATAGTTTTTATATCTTTGAGTCCAAATTCCCTACCTAGTACAGTATTTTCATGTGCCAGCAACAGTTTACGTAAGAACTGCTCTTGCACTGCACTGACTTGACGAGTTTTTCTGACAAAATTTGCTTTGAAGTATCTGGCAGTCTGGGTTAAAAGTGAAAATAATGGACTTGGCATTGAGGTTTAACAAAAGTTAGAGCTTTTTGACCAAGATAGGATAACTGATAAAACTTGGCTTTATTTAGTTTAAGTAGGTGTGCGTAAATAATTCAAGGTTTGTAGTAAGGGCTGAAGCCCTTAGAATAGGGCTTCAGCCCTTGCTACCAGCCAATTTAATTAATTTTATATTGTGTAATCCGATTATCTATGAGGTTGCATAGAACAAGGGCTTAAGCCCCTTATCTCACCAAGCCCGATTTTGTGCAGTTTCACAAATAATTTGTATAGCATAGTTTTATTTATTCTTGCCCACTTACTTAATGCTATCTGGATTTAACTACTGCTTTGGATCAGCAGTAATACAGTACTACGGGTAATTATTTATTTAAACAGATATTAAAGCTACTTAAAACAGTTGACACAATCATCTAGATAACTAATAATATCTTCACAATTGCTTCATTTTTTGTAAAAAATAATTCGTAGTAAAAGTGATAGGTTAAATTTGAAAACTTGTAAGGAAGAATACTCGTGTTTCTTCTAGGAAAACTTTCCGTTGGAATCGCCTGTTTTACTCTCGCGTTTGTCTTCGCGAGTTTAATAGAATACTTGCTACATCGCTTAATGCATATTTCGCCCCGGATTGGCAAACGTCACCGCGATCATCACTCTCGCAATGAGGGACAAGGGGTGCTGTGGGAGTTTCGGGACTATATCAAAGGTAGCCTTGTAGTACTATTTGTGATGTTTTTCCAGTCTTGGGAAGCAGGAATCGGTTGGTTACTGGGTGGATTAGTTTACGCTGCATTTTCAGCCTATGCTCATCAGCTACAGCACGACAATCCAACTAAATGCTTCTGGATGAAGATGCCCGTTCACTACGTGCATCATAAGTATAATATGTGGCATCATAATTTTGGACTAGGAGTAGACTGGTGGGATCATGTTTTTGGTACATACAAGTCTGTAGAATGGCTGACAGAAGAGGAACTTAAACAACCTGAACGGGGTTATTTCCAACTCAGGTGGAGGTAAATATTGTGAAGAAGAATTCAGAATGCAGAATTCAGATTTTAATTATTTAGCAGAAGCAAAAGCTCTTTTGTTGCCAGTCATCAGCATTCTGTCAACTAGTTTTTACATCACTTAACCAACCTCTTGGCGATGTCTACGATGGTCACTGGGCTACGCCTACGCATCTGCTCTTTTTCTATAATATAAACTTCATGACAATTGCAGTTTCTAATTCACCTTGTCCTCGTTGGAATGTAATTTTATTTACAGTTGCACTGCACCTGGCAGCTTTATTGGCACTGATTCCCAGCAACTTTAGTTGGGCTGCTATAGGTGTGGCAGTATTTTTGCATTGGATAACGATTAGTTTAGGAATTTCATTAGGCTTCCATCGCTTGGCGAGTCATCGGAGTTTGCAAACTTCCAAATTCCTAGAATATTTCTTGATTCTCTGCGGCACGCTAGCAGGTCAAGGAGGAGTTTTCGGTTGGGTAGGCTATCATCGATCGCATCATTTGCATACAGACAAAGAAGGTGATCCTCATAACTCCAATCAGGGTTTTTGGTGGAGTCATATCAATTGGTTAATGCATGATGTTCCCATGAGATCACAACTTCCTTCTTTGACCAAAGATGTTGCCAACGATCGCTTTTATCAGTTCTGCCACAAGTATTACATAATATTACAGGTAGGTTTAGCCGTCCTGCTTTATTTCTTAGGGGGCTTCCCTTTCGTGGTTTGGGGGATTTTTGTCCGCTTGTTTGTTGGTTTTCACGGCACTTTTTTTGTGAACAGTGCTTGTCATAAATTTGGCTACAAAACTTATGATACTGGCGATCGCTCGACAAATTGCTGGTGGGTTGCCTTAATAAGTTACGGTGAAGGTTGGCATAATAATCACCACGCTTTTCAGTATTCCGCTCGTCATGGTTTGCAGTGGTGGGAAATTGATCTTACGTGGACAGCGATTCAAATATTACAAGCATTCAGACTAGTTGATAAGGTCAGGGTTCCACCGAAACAGTGCTAAGTTGGTAAAAACTAAAACAATGCTGTTAGCGGATAGCTATGGTTTAGTCCGTGCTTGTAATTGCTCTTTCAAGAAAGATCCCCAGTTATGATTTGCCCTCAATGATGTTAATTCAAAAACCGTGATTACTCAAACAGCAACATTTGAAATTTGTCCTGTCACATCCACAGCACACCACAAAATGTTTCTGGATGTTCCAGCGCGGATTTATGCCAACGATCCCCACTGGGTGCCACCGATCCTTGATAGCATTGCGAAGCAGTTTACACCGACTAATCATTTCTTGAAGTACGGTAAACTACAACAATTTATTGCTATATCTGAAGAAGCAAATGGTTCTCAGGCAGTTGGACGGATTGTTGCGGCAGTTAATCAACGCTTGATAGACCGTGAAGGTGAAAATGTTGGTTTGTTTGGTTTTTTTGAATGCGTTGAAGATTTTACCATTGCCCAAGCTCTGTTAGATACTGCTTGTCAATGGTTGCGATCGCAAGGTATGACGATAGTTCGTGGCCCGATTGATTTTTCCACCCACAACAACTGTCTATTTTTAGTTGATGGATTTGACTCACCGTCAATGGTGATGATGCCCTACAACCCGCCCTACTATCCAGAGTTTGTGGAGCGAGATGGGTGGCATAAAGCCAAAGATGCTTATGCTTATGATTTTCCATTAGATAAACCCTTACCAGGGGAATTTGAAAAAGCTTATCGAATTGCTTGTAAATCTGGTATTAGCTTTCGCCCAATTAGAACAAAGGGTGATGGATTTGAGCAAGATGTTAAGAGCATGTATCAGCTTTTTAATACTGCTTTTGCTAGTAACTGGAGTTCCACCCCGCGAAGCGAGGCAGAATTTTTGGAAGAAGCTAGAGACTTGCAAAACTTGGTAGATCCTGATGTCTTTCCAATCGCGGAATACAATGGCGAAATGGTTGGCTTTTGGATGGGTTTACCTGACTACAATATTCCCCTCAAACACGTTAACGGTAAATTGAACTGGCTCGGAATTCTCAAATTTCTGTGGTATCGCCGTCAAATTGATCAAGTACGAGTCATTGCCATTTGCTCACTACCGGAATATCGTCGAAAAATGCTGTCTCTAGCCTTGATTTACTTGGGAATGCAAGGGGGAATACAAAAGGGCAAACCCTATAAAAGGGCTGAACTTTCTTGGGTCTTTGAAGATAATTTCCCTTCGCGCAAATTAATCGAAGCAGCTGGTGGCAAGATTTATAAAACCTATCGAATTTACGAAAAAGCTCTATGAAAGCACTAGTTACTGGAGCCAACGGATTTACAGGTTCCCACTTGGTGCAAGCTCTACAAAAGCAAGACAATACTGTTGTTGGTTTAGTACGTAAATCTAGCAATTTAGAACGTCTATCTAATTGCAACATTCAATTGGTTTATGGTGATATAACTGATCGGGATGCACTGCGCGCTGCTATGACTGGCATAGATACAGTTTTTCACACTGCTGCATACGTAGAGCTAGGAATTGTCAACGAAGCAGAAATGGAGCGGGTGAATGTTGAAGGTACGCAAGCGGTGCTGGAAGTAGCCCAAGCAGTGGGTGTATCTAAAGTGGTTTATTGCAGCACCATTGGAATATTTGGGGATACAAAAGGTCAAGTTGTCAATGAGACTTTCCAAAGAACACAGAGCGACTTTTCTTCTGCTTACGATCGCACTAAATACCAAGCTCAACAATTAGTAGATCAATTTGTCAAAAATGGTCTTTCTGTAGTCAGCATTCTTCCTTCGGGAATATTTGGTATAGATGACCCTCATTTTGGTTCCGTCATACAGCTATTTCTGAAAAGAAAACTAAAGGTGTGGGCAGGTGGCGATCGCATTACTGGCATTGTCCATGTAGATGACCTTGCCTCAGCGATGATTCTAGCAGCAGAAAAAAGTCAATCAGGAGAGTATTATATAATTTCTTCTGGTGATTTAAGTACCCGCGAAATGTTTAAGATTCTCTCACAAGCAACAGGTATTCCAGTTCCTCACGAAGTTCCAGAATTCTTAGTAAGACTTGCGGGAAACTTACTCAATCCGATAGGTGTTCTTCTGAGATGGCAACCACCTCTTAGCCGAGAGCGTGTTCACTATATTTATGATCGTTGTGTTCGAGTCGATGCTACCAAAGCCAACAACGAACTTAACTGGTATCCCCGCTCAATATCAGAAACTTTACTTGAGCTAATCGATTGTGTTTCGCATCATCACTGACTATTTTTCCTCCGTCCGCTCCAACGTTTTGTTGGACTACACTTTGGCGACAATTTTACGATTTCCCAGCCACTTTCAACTTGCTGTTTCTGCAAATCCGCAAAAATTGCGTCCAAGTTATGGTTGAACAACTTAGCGTATTCTTCACGAATTCGGTGAATTTCTTCTACAATTTCGTCTTGCAATATAATTAATCTCCCAAAAATTCATAAGGTGTACAAAGGATTGGTAGCTCATAATCAAAATCAAGACTGATCTCTGCTAACTTTCCCTGAATTTGAGCATTGGCAATATGTTTACAGTTCCACGTTAACAGATAATCTAAGCCGTGAACGGTAGCTGTTGCAATATGAATAGCATCGATATCAGCTTTTGGCGGAAGATTGCTACGAGCAAGGAACTGTGCGGCTAAGTCTCGCACAGCCTGATTGATTTCTAGTAATTGAAAACCACGAAGTATCTCTAGACGTTGAGCAGCAACCTCCGTATCTCCCTTGGCTACTTCATTCAGAACTGCCTGGGATATGTAAAGCACAAAATCACTTCGACGCGAGTCCCACCATTCTTTTGTAATTTCTATGTTCGCTGCCAAAATCAGATTTCTGGTTGATCTTGCTGTCAGGTAGCCCAGGATACTCGTTTCAATATAGACAGTTTCGCTCATATAGAACGGGTTGATAGCCTTTTCATCTAACCCATACTATCGCTTGTTAGGCTCAGTACATATTTAGACTGTGTACTAATAAAAAAATTTTTGAATAAATGGTTACTCAACTCTCGAAACACTCATCCTCAAATTCTGTATTTCCCTTCGTGATATCCACCGATCTTTGCCCACGGAGGATTTTTCTGGCGTTGCATAATTGAAGCATAAATTTGAACTTAGGCGTAGCCCGTCGTAGCGATCGCTATGCAATGTCCAAGATGTGCATCAACTCATAACCTATGCAATGTCCAAGATGTGCATCACACTCATAACCGCAAGAATAGCAAAACATCTGCTAAACAGAATCACACATCGGTTAATTTTACAGAGTGCGTAAAGGAAAGATTATGTGATTGTGTCTGCAACCTCAATTATTGATAAATTGTACCATCAGGCATAATTGCCCCAGCTAAGTTAGTACCAACTAATTTAACTAGAAGGCGTTCGCCAGAGCGAATCCGCGCTCCCGTTAAGTCGGCTCCCCGTAAGTCGGCTCCACTGAGATCCGCGCCAATCAAATTAGTAGCGCGTAAATTCGCCTCCCTAAGATCAGCTAAAAGTAGGTTAGCCCGAAACAAATTTGCTTCAGACAAATTCGCTCCTCTAAGGTTGACTTTGTGCATAAAAGTGTCGCTGAGATTAGCGCCACTCAAATTGGCATAACTGAGATTTCTGCCAGATAAGTCTTTATTGCTCAAATTTGCCCGACTGTAATCTTTGCCACTCAAGTCTGAGTTTTTCTTTGCTGATTGATGAGGTGTTTGAGATGGTGTTTGCTGTTGAGACGCCGGTGAGTGAGATGTGGTTGGATGTTTGGTTTTGAGAGAGCGCAGTTGATCACGAGCTTCATTTATGGCTTTAAGCTTATCTAGTGCTTTCTGGTGTAAGCGGAGATTGTCTTTGGGAATGCGATCGGGATGCCAAACAAAAACTAAATCTTTATAAGCCTGGTTCACTTCCTCAAGTGTTGCTCCAGGCTCTAATTCCAAAACTCTATAGTATCGATCCAGATCGCTCATACGGCATTTTGGTGGACAACCAATTTAATTATGAGTGATGCAGCTGTCTGTTCGCTGTATCTTTTGTTATTTGTCATTAGTTAAGGCTTTAAAATTCTTCCTCTGCTACACGGTAATTGCTACAAGGGGGAGGCAGCGCGGTCTTGGGGGTTTCCCCCATGAGTGACTGCCGTGGGAACCTCCAAGGTTCTGTTTACCCTTGGTGTTGGCGGAGCGATCGCCGTAACCCGATGATGGTGGATACTATTTTTAAAATTGCGCCTTGCAACATGAGTTTGTGGTATGGCTATTTTTCACTTGTAGCTTAAAAATTGTATAGCCTATTTCAGATATCTGATCACCTGGTAACTTTCTAGATTGAAGCTGTTCGATAATTGGCTGGATGATGAATGTCTCACGCAAAGGCAAGGCAGCGCGTTGCGGGGGTTCCCCCTGTTGTAGCGACTGCCGCGCAAAGACGCAAAGGGAAATCTATAAAATCATTCCGCATTTATATATACAACGCCTACAATTCGTGTTCCAAGGTGCAAGTTTTGGGTTTGGAGGTGAAGCGATCGCCTTTTTTACTCGACAATTGGTGTTAAAAGGTTCAACTTCCGAGTTCGGAGGTGAAGCGATCGCTCTTTTCACTCGACAACTCGTGTTCAAAGGTGCAAGCTTCGAGTTCGGAGGTCAAGCGATCGCTCTTTTAGCTCGACAATTGGTGTTCAAAGGTAAAACAATTGCTCTTTTGACTCGACAATTGGTGTTCAAAGGTGCAAGCTTCGAGTTCAGAACTGGAATGATAAAGCTTTGAGGTCAAGTGTAGACGTGCAGAGGCTTGTCATTACCAACATCTTTATAAATTTTCTGCTTCGTTGCTATCCTGCCTTGGAATAAATATTGCCTCAATGCAATCCTTGATCCAGGCTACATTATTAATTAGCTCAACTTTTCTGCTGCGCGTCCAAGCAGCAACTCGTCGTCAGGCATCACCTCCATAAAACCCGAAATGACTAACGAAGAACTGCTGCAAATTATTGAACAAGCTGCCAGAGACAAGGTGACAAAATTAGACCTTTCTGGGAAAGGTTTAACAACGCTGCCACCGGAAATTGGTCAACTCACTAACCTGCGATCGCTCGACCTCACCTACAATCAACTGAGCAGTCTGCCACCGGAAATTGGACAACTCACCAACCTACAAACGCTCGATCTGGGCGGTAATCAACTGAGCAGTCTGCCACCGGAAATTGTCCAACTCACCAACCTGCAAACCCTCAACCTCAGCAGAAATCAACTGAGCAGTCTGCCACCGGAAATTGTCCAACTCACCAACCTGCAAACCCTCGACCTCAGGATTAATCAACTGAGCAGTCTGCCACCGGAAATTGTCCAACTCACCAACCTGCAAACCCTCGACCTCAGCATTAATCAACTGAGCAGTTTGCCACCGGAATTTGGACAACTCACCAACCTGCAAACCCTCGACCTCAGGATTAATCAACTGAGCAGTCTGCCACCGGAAATTGTCCAACTCACCAACCTGCAAACCCTCCACCTCAGCAGTAATCATCTGAGCAGTCTGCCACCGGAATTTGTCCAACTCACCAACCTGCAAACCCTCCACCTCAGCAGTAATCAGCTGAACAGTCTGCCACCGGAAATTGTCCAACTTACCAACCTGCAAACCCTCGACCTCAGCTACAATCAACTGAGCAGTCTGCCACCGGAATTTGGACAACTCACCAACCTGCAAACACTCGACCTCAGCAGTAATCATCAACTGAACAGTCTGCCACCGGAATTTGGACAACTCACCAACCTGCAAAC